>CAZBUZ010000087.1:0-4697 GCA_964495205.1 uncultured Pseudomonadota bacterium
GATGTTCAATTTTGTCTTGAGTTGCTCGAATTGTTTTTTCAGTTAACGATGAAAAAGCATCACGTGATGCGTCAAAGATTTCAAAATCTAAAGCAGAATACGGTTTACCATAGGTTTTTGCAAATTCTCTGCGGATGCGATAAATCTGTTGAGCAAACTCAAATTCAGCACAGACCATCATGCGCGTTTGACCTAAGCGCAACAATCCCTCGTCAGCTTTGATGACACCGGTTATTTTTCGTGCTTGTCCCCAAATTGCCCATGAGAATGCGTCGAGAAGTGCAGATTTGCCATTGCCATTTTTGCCTGAAAGGCAGATGAGATCATGGTTTTTGAAATCAACTTTCTGTATAGGGTCGCCGTAGCTTAAAAAGTTTTTAAGTTCTATAACGCGGGGTATCATAATGATCTTGGAATATCGCTATTTACGTAGTAAACTGTACTTGCTTATTGTAATCAGCATAAATGCTTAACAAAAGTTTATCCTAAATAAAAAAATGTGCTACTTATCATGATGCTCGACCGTCGTTATTTTCGGTATTTTGATTGGGTGAGTTTTTTATTGACGCTTCTTTTGTTGGCTGGGGGGCTTTTGTTTGTTTTTAGCTCGACCTATAGGCCAGGCGTGCCCATTTCTCCTTTCTTTAAAAAACAGCTTATCGGTGCAGGTGTTGGTATCCTTATCTATTTTTATTTTTGCAGCGTTGATATTCGTAAAGTTGCCCGCTGGGGTTTTTTTATTTACTTCGGCGTTTTGTTGCTTTTGGCGTATACCATTGTTGGTGGGTGGATAGGCATGGGGGCAAAGCGGTGGGTTTCTTTGTATTTCGTGCGGTTTCAGCCCTCAGAGCTTGCTAAACTTTTTTTCCCCTTGTTCGTTGCTTACTATTTTAGCGAGCTAGAGATTCCTCGATTACCAACGCCTCATGCTGTCTCATTTCGTGATTTTTTATTTCCCTTGGGCATTTTGGGTATAAGTTTTCTCTTAATTTTAAAGCAGCCAGACCTAGGAACTGCGCTTATTATTTTATTTTCAGGGTTTCTTTTGTTTTGGTTTATTGGCATTAATCGGCGTTTTTTTCTTATTGTTGCGCTTTTGGGTGCTCTTGGTGCTCCCTTTTTTTGGAAGGTTCTTAAGCCCTACCAGCAGAAACGAATTTTGGTGCTTATGGGCTATGGTGATGCACGTAAAGAGCGGTATCAGGTTGAGCAATCAAAAATAGCCATTGGTTCAGGTGGCATTGTGGGAAAAGGTCTTTTGAGGGGGACGCAAAATAAACTTGAATTTTTGCCCGAGGATCATACCGATTTTATTTTTTCAGTTATCTGTGAGGAACTTGGATTTATAGGAGCCATCGCGGTTATTGTGCTTTTTGGCACATTGATAATTCGTATTTTAACCGTGATTATGCAGGTTGGTTCTTTGTTTGAACAAATAGTCGGTATCGGGTTGCTGGCGCATCTTCTTTTTTCGGTGATCGTTAATTTAGGCATGGTCACGGGAATACTTCCAATTGTTGGTATTCCCTTGCCTCTTTTTAGTTATGGGCTTTCAAATCTATGGATTACCTTGGCGAGCCTTGGCTGCTTGAATAACATTTCGATTAGACGTTTTTATTATTAGGTAACGTTTCTTGAGTTGGATGCTTAGCACAATAATACATCATTCCTAGACAAGCTGTAAAAAATACCACATGGATTAATGGGGCTTGTCGCAAGTCCTTGTCGAGCCACCAAGGCATTAGGGTCGGTGGTATGTACAGCAATAATGGGAGGCGTCTGAGTAGTACTTTGACGAAAACTAATCCGGCATGAGCACCCATGCCAGCATAGAGTTGCTTTGTGATGATAAAGATGAGGTTGATAAACAACCCAAGTAAAAAAAGACCAAGCCCGAGTTGCCAGTGTATGGTAAGGAGATTGAGTGGGTTGCTCAAATCATGAGCCGCCATAAAAATAAACGATGCGACAAGGGCGCTTGGTAGCGATGATAAATGTTGATTAAGAAGTGGAAAGACGGTTCCTCTGAAGATGAGCTCTTCTGTCCATGCGAGAAAAAACGTGGCAACAAATCCAAACAAAAGTCGCGGTAACAAAGAAAGCTTAAGTGCGCCTAATGCATTTTCATTGAAGGTTGCGGCGCCGGTGACGAGAAAAATACCGCAAAAGATTGTGTGGAGGAGAAAAAAAATGAAAAAAAACTTTAAAAATGTGGTAATCCATGACGGAGATAAGAAAAAAGAAAAATTAGTTGAGATGAATGTCTTCCAGATCTTTTTCGGTGCTATGAATAGAAGCAAGAAAATGTGTGTGATAACAAGAACAGTGATGCCAATTTTACCTATTCCCTTGTTGGCAAATAAACTAAATGAATTATCAAGAATGCAGGCAACTGGCTGAATGATAATAAAACTAATAAAAATAGAAAAGGCCGATAAAACTATCGGCCCTAAACTTTTTAACCACCGATGTTGTGTCATGTTTGCTACAAACTCTCCAATTTGATTACGAACGAACTTGTTCTTTAAGATGTTTGCCAGGCTTGAAGCGAGGTACATGAATTGCTGGCAATTGGATCCGAGCCTTAGTTGCGGGATTGATGCCCATGCGAGCAGGTCTCTTTGAAATCCAATAAGTTCCAAAGCCGGTTAAAGAAACTTTACCGCCCTTTTTTAAGGTTCTTTCAACGATACGAGTGAAGGAAGAGAGGACTTTGGCAATATCTTTTTTGCTAAAGTTCGTTTCTTCGCTCAATGCATTGATGAGCTCTGTCTTGTTCATAAAGGTCTCCCAAAAGTATGTGACCAACACTACACTATTTCAATGTGAAATTTAAGCATTGTTGGCCCATTTGTCAAGGGAAAATAAGCATCTTTTTCGTGTATGACGAGATTTTTTTTATTGATATTTTTTTGAGCGATTAAAAATCCTTTATCTACGGCTTAAAGCTTGTGTTTTTTTCTGTGAGAAACTATGGTGTTGCTTAAAAAAATTTAAGTAGGACATGAAGTTTTTGGGTATGTTGCGCTATCTTGCTCACTAGAGGTACATTTTTATACAGGATTTTTTTAAGCTTTGCAAGTTTTGTGTTACCTTTTGTGGGTGAGGTATGATTATTGATTTAAAAAAGGATACAAAAGATGTTTGTTGATACGCATTGCCATTTAGATATGATGGTTTTGAAAGAAGAGCACCAAGAACTTACCGAGGTGCATTTTGTTGAGCTTGATCGCATTATGGGGATGGTGCGTAATGCCGGTATTATTCGAGTGATCAACGTTGGCACAAATATAGTGGGAACAAAAAATTCGCTCGCCTTGGCGCGTTGTTATGCAGATGTTTTTGCAACAGTAGGCATCCATCCATGCGATTGCGATGAACACTGGCGAGACGATATAAAAGAACTAGAAAAGCTTTTGCCACAAAAAAATGAAAACAAGATTGTTGCGATTGGTGAGACGGGGCTTGATTTTTATCACCAACCGTTTGATAAGGAACGACAGGTTGCGGTTTTTAAACGTCATATTGAGTTGGCGCTTACATATGACTTGCCCGTGGTTGTTCATTCACGCGATTCTAGCCAAGAGGTGCTAGCTGTTTTGCAAGAATATAAGGCAGACGGCCTGCGTGGTGTATTGCATTGCTATTCTCATCCTGCTTATGTTGCAGAACAAGTATTGGCGTGGGGGTTTTATATTGGCATGGGGGCCTATGTAACGTATCCAAAAAATAATGAGCTGCGTGAGTTTGTTAAAAATATGCCGTTGGAGCGGTTGTTGCTTGAAACAGACGCTCCCTTTTTGCCACCTCAGCAGTATCGCGGCAAGCAAAATACACCCGCTTACATACCTTTATTTGCCCACATGATTGCCGATTTGAGAAATGTGGAGCATCAAGAGCTTGGACGAGTGACAACGGAAAATGCTCAACGTTTGTTTGGGTTTAATAATGCTATAAATTTATAATGCTACACATTGTTCGATGTGGTTTTGATGTAATCATCAACGATTTCTTCCAGGATTTCCAGCGGTACTGGGCCATTTTTTAAGATTGCATCATGAAAGGAACGAATATTAAATTTTTCGCCTAAAACATCTTTTGCTCGTTGTCGTAATTCAAGTATTTTAAGTTGTCCTATTTTATAGGAGCATGCTTGCCCAGGATAAACAAAATACCGTTCGATTTCTGATGCGATTTTATTTTTATTTATTCCTGTTTCTTGATACATGTATTCAATTGCCTTTTCCCGGGACCATCTTTTTTTATGAATTCCTGTATCAACAACGAGCCGAACCGCGCGCCAAAGTTCATCTAAAAGATGGCCTAATTCACTTGCCGGAGAAGAATAAAAACCATTTTCATAGGCAAGCTTTTCCGCATAGAGGGCCCATCCTTCATGATAGGCGGTAAACGATTTTATTTTACGTAAGATATGAATGTCTTGTTCGAGTTGGACGGCAATTTGAAAATGATGTCCAGGGATTGCTTCGTGTATGGCGAGTGTTTCCATTTTATATTTAGGCATTTCTTTCATGCTTCGCAGATTGGCAAAAAATATACCGGGACGAGTACCATCGATGCTTGGTCTTTGGAGGTAAGAATTTGATTTTCCAACAGCTTCATGTGCAGGAATCGCTTTAACGAGAACTGGGATGTGGGGTTTAATGTTAAATAAATGATATAGGTTTTGTTTGCTG
>CAZBUZ010000088.1:0-4687 GCA_964495205.1 uncultured Pseudomonadota bacterium
TGTTGCCTGAAGATGCGGTTAAAAATCTTTGGGTATTGCAGAAGTTTATTTCAACCATGAATACCATTGAGGGCATGGAGTTCTTAATCGATAAGATGCGTAAGACAAAAACGAATGCAGAATTTTGGGATATGATGCTCAAAAAAAAAATAGATAAAGGCGATAAATAATCAGTTACAAAAGAGCCGCCCATTCGGGCGGCTTTTAACATATTAAAAGGCTTATGTTAATTTTAGGAATTGAAACTTCATGTGATGAAACAGGTGTGGCGGTTTACGATACGCATGGTAAACGCATCCTTTCACATGAACTTTTTTCACAAATCAAAGAACATGAAAAATATGGCGGCGTTGTGCCTGAGATTGCTTCACGGTCTCAACTTGAAAAGATACATCCAGTAACCGTTGCAGCGTTGACCAGTGCAGGTATAACACTGCAAGATCTTGATGTGTTTGCTGTGACAACCCATCCTGGCCTTGCGGGTTCATTATTTGTAGGTCTTTGCTTTGCCAAAGGTATGGCGTGGGCTTCGGGTAAAAAATTGGTAGGGGTCAATCACCTAGAGGGCCACATTTTTTCTTCATTTTTGAAGGCTGATGGATCGTCGAGTGATGTGCCATTCCCTCATCTTTGTTTATCTGGATCTGGTGGGCATACCGCTTTGTATCTTGTTGAAGATTTTGGTCGATATCAAGAAATCGGTGGAACCATTGATGACGCTGCTGGCGAGGCTTTTGATAAAATTGCAAAGATTCTTGGTTTTGGGTATCCAGGGGGGCCGATGATTGAACAATTGGCTACGGCGGCTGGCTTTGTTGATTATTTTAAGTATCCGCGAACAAAAAATAAAAATGATGAGATTTTTTTTAGTTTTTCAGGTCTTAAGACGGCTGTGCTTTATGACTTAGTCAAGCGTGGCGCTTACGATTTTAAGACGGGTGCCATTGTGCAGGCTATGACGCCTGAATTGCAGCGGCAAGTTGCCAGCTCTTTGTTGGTTTGCATCGGCGATATTTTTGAAAACAATGTACGTTGTGCGCTGAAGAAATATCCACAAGCTCTGGCCGTAACTTTTACCGGTGGTGTTGCCTGTAACAAATACCTGCGCGGTCGACTTGAACGATTTTGCCATCGGCGCAAGAAAAATTTTGTTGCAGCACCGCCTCGTTTTTGTGGTGACAATGGAGCGATGATTGCTTTTGTTGGTGGATTTAAAGCGCAGCAAGGTCGCTTTGCAGATTGGTCACTGGATATTGGTATATAAATTTTTTATTTTTTTTCTTGTTTTATTTGTTTGTAAGTGTTGATCTTAAGCGACATGTGAATGCCTTTTTTTCTTGATAGTGATTATAGATGTTGTTTTTTTCGGGGACATGTTAAAATAGTGCTTTACGGGACGTAAGAAATGACCGTATACTTTGGTTAGCCTATACGAAGATTCATGTGCCCTATCTGGTTCGATACTTTTTTTTCCGCATATTTATTATGCTCGAAGAAAACTCGCCAAATCGGCACAGAAGATAAATCCACGAATCCTGAGAGATTTTCGAGTTCAAGTGGAACTAGTCGTATCGAAGTGTGGATTCATATTTTCGTATAGGCTTTATGCATTTTTATTGTCTTTTTTTGTATTCTTTTGGGGTGTGAAAAATTCTTTTTGTATTGAACTTTTGCAGTTTTTTTGTTACCTTCGTCCTCCTGATGTGTCGGGGGACTTCAATAAAGTGAATTCATGGTATTGATTGCTATTTTTATATTTCATTATGAGTGATGTAAAATTTATGAAAAAGCGTGTTTTTGTTTTTTTATTCGTAATGTTGAGTTGTTCATCCGTTGATTTTCTTATAGGTATGGAGTCAGCCCCAGCAGATTCTTGTTCGCCAAGTGATTTGAGATTTACATGGCTTACGGAAGATCAAAAAATTGCAGGGATGCGTGCTCCGCAATCTATAGATGAGATGGTTTTTCTTGTGAAATTAGGGATAGGGCTTGTCGTTACTTTAACTGAAGATCCACTGCCAGAGGTATTTATTAAAGCGTCTGGGTTGATGCGGTATCTTCACATCCCCATTGCCGACGATGGAGGCGTTGTGTCGCATAATATTTCGCCTGAGCAGATAGCCTTTTTTTTAATGATAGTGCAGCATGCTAACGCTCAGGGTCTTAAGGTTGTTGTTCATTGTAAACAAGGCGTTTTGCGAACAGGTTTTATGTTGGCTTGCTGGTTAGTGATTCAAGAAGGATTTTCTCCTTTTGACGCAATGGCAAAAATAAAAAAGTTGCGCGGAGGAATGGCTATTGTACCACCGCCTTTTGCTGATTTAATAAGAAAAAGCCTGGAGGAAAACCGGGAAGCGTTGGAATGCCGTGTGCATGAATTCTTCTCGTAAAGCCAAGCTTAAGCTTGGCTTGCAATGCGTAGCTTGGCGATTATTTTACTGCTGCAGTGTAATTTTAACTTTTTCAGATGGTTGCTTAACGACTTCACGGATTTCTTCATGAAAAACGGCTGTATCTAGTGAGGTTAGCAGTGACTTAGCGGCAGCTCTATCTGTTGATTTATTTTTTATTTCTTTTTTGAGTGTAATGTGTGGGAGTTGGATAAAGTTTTTTGCTAAGGTCAGATTCCATTCTTCTAGATGGTCAACATATTTGGGATCAAGAAGAACAATGATGGTGTCATTTGGTACGTGTAGTTGTTCTTTATTAAGATTGGTTTTATATCCCACCCATTCATTGTCGTGATGTCTGTGCTTTCTTTTATAGGTATAGCATAAATAATTTTTGTTGGGCAAAAGCTTCAAGCCTTTTACGGTGTTGTGTTTGTCAAAAACCTGTTGAATGTTTTTTGTTATAATGAACGTGAATTGATCAAGTTGTTCATCGTCAACGGGTATGGAGAAAAACCCCTCTTCATCACTTTTGGTTTCTTTGCCTTTAAAGCAGATTCTGAAGCTTGGTAATTTTTCATGCGTTGATTCATGCGCAAATGATAAGCATCCTTTAAGTATGCATGGTGCTTTGCCATGGAATGACCGAAATATTTCCTTGGTTTTTTGTGGTTGTACATTTTCTTCTGTCTGCGGAGCATTAGACGCAGCGGTTATTTCTCGGAGGGGTGCTCCCTGGAATGGTTGATTTTGTTGAACATGCCGATTACCTGGGAGCTGTTGTTGTTTTTGAATATGTTGCAGAAATTCAAGTGGCGTAAATGCTTGTGCGGTAGTAACCGTTACAAATAGACAGATTAAATACACGATGCACTGATGTTTCATAAGATTCTCCTTAATTTCTTCGAAACCTGTTTCTACGAAACGGTGATTTCTCTTAGCTTCTATGCTATCCTAATCTTATGATTTTATAAATCATTTGTTAACTATAATTGCAGGATGAGGCTGATTCAATGTTGGGCAAAAAAAAAATCTCTGAGCTTTTAAATAAGGCATTGCGAGACGGGAGTTCTACCTCGCAACTTGCCAAGTCAGCAGCTATTGGGGTATACATAGCGTTTTCGCCATTCCCAGGTGCGCATACTGTTATGATGTTTATATTTAAGTTTTTTTTGCGTTTGAACTTTCCGATTCTTTTCCTTGCCACATCAATCAATAATCCGTGGACGATGATTCCCTTTTTTTCTCTGGATTATGCTTTTGGGTATTGGCTTGTGCACCATGTATTAGGATGGTCACCTGGTTTTAGTATTCCCCTCCATAGTGTTTTTGGTTCCGGAAGCATTTGTGTTTGGTCGTTTTTGATTGGTGGCAATATTCTTGGTATCGTATCTGCGTTTATGTGCTATCCGCTTTTTAGAATCATGTTTTCACGCGTTTTTGCAGCAAAAGAAAAAACAGAAATTTTTGTACAGCCTGCGTGCCGCGATGTATTGTTGCCGATAGAAAAAGGCCCTGGTGATGCTGCAACAGTAAGTAGTCGCAGGGAGGCACCATGATGGTCGTTGCAACTAATAAAAAAGCTTTTCATGATTATGAAATTTTGGAAACACTTGAAGCTGGGCTTGTGTTGACCGGGGATGAGGTTAAATCAATTCGCAAGCGTCATATTTCGCTTAATGAGGCGTTTGCAACGATACACCAAGGTGAGCTGATGTTGATTAACTGTAGCATAACGCCCTATTCGCATGCCTATCTTAAGCGTGAGGGGGCGGAGCGACGTTCGAGAAAGTTATTACTCCATAAAAAAGAACTTAACCGCTTGATTGGTGATATATCACGTAAGGGCGTGACGATTATTCCACTGAAAATGTATTTTAATGATCGTGGCTTTGTTAAGGTTGAATTAGGTATTGCCAAGCATAAAAAGAAGATTGATAAAAAACGTGATCTGCGAGAACGAGATATTCGTCGTGAAGTTGCACGCGATGCCAAAGTTCGCTTGCGTTAGGAGGGGGGATGGTTATAGGTTCTAAGCTCTATCGTGTTAAGGAGTGTGCCGATTCGCTTGCATGGGCAAAAGAGCACATAGCAGATGCGCCAGATGGATCGGTGTTTCTTGCTGATACCTTGCGCCAGGCTCATGGGCGGCAAGGGCGTGCGTGGCAGATCAAGCCCGGACAATTGTTGATAACGCTTTTGTTAAAGCCATCATTACTTCAGACATGTAGTCTTGATGATATTCCTCTTCGTCTTAATCAATTAAATATGGCTTTATCGGTTGGTATTGCCAAAGC
>CAZBUZ010000089.1:0-4587 GCA_964495205.1 uncultured Pseudomonadota bacterium
GAATACTATAGACATATGGAGGCCCATCAGTCTCAAATGTCATGAACCCAGACAAGCGATTGTGCTTTCGAAAACTTGCTTTACACTGTAATTATACGTGGTTTTTTAAACTATTTCCCTCGGAGAATTCTATGAAAATAAGTGTGACAAATAGGTTTTCGTTTTTTAAATTCGTTGTTGGTTTTTCTTTTATTTATTGGGGGCTTAAAGCTCTTCATCTTCTCCCGCAAGATGTGACGATGTTTATTGATAACCTTGTCAGTGGTTTTTTGGGGAACATTTGGGGTTTGTTGTTGGTGTTTTTGGGTGTCTTTTTTCTTGTGCGGTCATTAACCTATCGTACGGTGTTTATCAATACGCGACGTTTTTATGATAAAAATAATGAAGAATAATGAGTGGGCTTATGATTGAGAAAGAATCACAATACGAGATTTTGAGTTGTAAAACAACTGAAGGATCAAAAGTTATTTGTCAGCGGTTGTTGAGGAAGGAATAAAGGAGTTTTTATGTTACATCGTATGTTTATTATTTCATGTTTAATGTTTTGCAGTTTGATAGCACAAGAATCATTGGATCAGGGGTTGCCTCCATTGGTCCCTCGCGAAGTTCTTTTTGGGAATCCTGAAAAGACAAGTCCACAAATTTCACCTGATGGCAAGCGTTTGGCATACCTTGCTCCGGTTAATGGTGTGCTTAATGTTTGGGTAAAAACGATAGGTATTGATGATGCGCACCCAGTAAGCAATGATATTGATCGTGGCATACGCTCTTATGGGTGGGCATACAACAATAAACACCTGCTGTACATTCAAGATAAAAAAGGCGATGAGAATTGGCACATTTATCGGGTTGATATCGCTACGCAGGAGACCGTAGATTTGACGCCGTTTGAGGGTGTTTATGCCAGTTTTTGTGCTTTGCATAAAGATTTTCCTGATGAAATTTTGATTGTGATGAACAAAGAAAATCCTCAGCTGTTCGATGTTTATCATCTGAACATAACAACAGGCGAGCTTACTTTGCGTGAAAAAAATCCTGGAAATATTGAATCATGGATTGCTGATAGAAAGTTACAGGTTAGAGCGGTAAAAACATTTAACCCTGATGGTGGCGTCTCTTTGTTGATTCGTGATTCATCCAATGGTGAATGGAAGATTGCTATAACGTGGGATTTTGCTGATGCTATGTATGCTGGCGTTTACGGGTTTTCTCATGATGGCAGGAAATTGTATTTGCGTGATTCCTTTGAAGCCAATACAGCATGTTTGGTTGAGTACGATTGCGCCTCGGGCAACAGGCGGATATTGGCTCAAGATCCTATTTTCGATGTGGGTGGCTATGTTGCCGATTGCAATGATAAGCCATTGGCTGTATGCATGGAAAAAGAGCGCATAGAATGGGCAGCATTGGATGGAAAGTTTCAATCAACATTACAGGCAATGCTGCGTGTTGATGAGGGTGATTTAATCATAAGTAATAAGTCAGATGATGATCGTTATTGGGTTATTGGCTTCATGCGTGATAACCAATCAACCAAATTTTATCTGTTTGATCAATTGACGGGAAAGGCGGAGTTTCTTTTTGTTGTTAGACCTGTTTTGAACAACTATCAATTAGCATCGATGGAACCAATTTCTTTTATTGCGCGCGATGGGCTGAAAATTTATGGGTATCTAACGTGCCCAGTTGGCATGTCGTGCGAAAACCTACCGCTTGTTTTGTGCGTTCATGGAGGCCCTTGGTCTCGCGATACCTGGGGAGCAGATCCTGAGGCACAATGGTTTGCCAACCGTGGTTATGCTTGTTTGCAAGTGAACTTTCGAGGGTCGACTGGCTATGGCAAGGCATTTTTGAATGCTGGTAATCGTGAGTGGGGTGCCAAGATGCATGACGACCTGATTGATGCTGTTAATTGGGCTGTGCTACAAGGGATTGCCGATCCTAAAAAAATAGCAATTTTTGGTGGTTCGTATGGCGGCTATGCGGCGCTTGTTGGTGCTACCTTTACGCCGGATGTCTTTTGCTGTGCTGTCGATATTGTTGGGCCAAGTAATTTAATCACGCTGCTTTCGTCAATCCCTCCATATTGGGTGAGCTTTAAAAAACAATTTGATGTGCGGCTTGGGGATCCTGAGAAGGATGCGGAATTTTTAATGTCACGATCTCCGCTTTTTAAGGTTGAAAATATTAAAATTCCAATGCTTATTGCGCAAGGGGCTCATGACCCACGTGTTAAGCAGGCAGAAGCCGATCAGATTGTTGAGGCTATGAAAGCCAAGGGTTTAGCCTATGAGTACGTGTTGTTTGAAGATGAGGGGCACGGCTTTGCAAAAACAGAAAACCGTTTGAAATTTTATGGCATTGCCGAGGCGTTTTTAGCCAAACATCTTGGCGGCAGATGTGAAGGATAATTGATTTTGCAAATATTTTACTTTAAAAAGAGGTCTTAGCGTATTGGGCAAGTTGTTGAGTTTATAATCATCATGAGATTGGTTGTTTTAATTTTTATTTTTGGCATAGTAATTCCTTTCCGCTAATAAACAAGAAAGTGAAGCGTGTGATTCCCTTGCAAATTGCCTTGACGACGCCAAAATTGCTGACGCCAGAGCTTGTTGATCAATTTAGGTCTGCGGTGTATGAGTATTATGAAAACAATCGCAGAGTCTTTTCTTGGCGTGAGAACATTAGTTCCTATCGTGTGGTTGTTTCCGAGGTCATGCTGCAGCAAACGCAGACTGATCGGGTAGCGCAAAAATTTGATCTTTTTATTGAGCATTTTCCAGACTTTTATGCGTTAGCTGCGGCGCCCTTTGATCAGGTCTTGCGGTTGTGGAAAGGACTTGGCTACAATCGGCGGGCGCAAGCGTTGCAGAAAATTGCACGATGTGTGGTTGATGGATATGGTGGGGTTTTGCCTGAGGATCCGGTGGTTTTGCAAACATTTGCCGGCATTGGAGCGGCTACAGCAGCATCAATTGTTACCTATGCTTTTAATAAACCGAC
This sequence comes from uncultured Pseudomonadota bacterium, assembly GCA_964495205.1. Lineage (GTDB taxonomy): Bacteria > Babelota > Babeliae > Babelales > RVW-14 > GWF2-38-10. The sequence continues at coordinate 3,004 of CAZBUZ010000089.1, forward strand.
GGTGTTTATCGAGACAAATGTTCGTACGGTTTTTATCTATACATTTTTTCAACCTCCAACAGGAGAGGGTGGTGTAGCCCACTTTAATGATTCTTCTCAAATAAGAGATAAGGACATAGCTCCTCTTGTGGAACAAACAATTGATTGCGTTCAACCTCGTCAATGGTACTATGCCTTAATGGATTACGGTGTTATGCTTAAAAAGACCGTGGGAAATGTGAGCCGGTTGAGCGCTCATTACACCAAGCAATCTCGGTTTGAAGGATCGGATCGTCAAATTCGTGGGCAAATTTTACAGGTACTGATTGATTTGCCGGGGATTGGCGACCAAGAGCTACGTGTTACCATTGGAAAGGATTCGGCGCGAGTCGAGCGCATATTGGGTGATTTGTTTCGTGAAGGCTTTGTTTGCCGGCGTAATGGCGGATTGTGGTTGGCGCGGTAGAAAATTTTCATAAAACAGGAGTAGATGATGTTTATTCACAATGAAAATGGGCTTTCAATTTTTTTTGGCGATGCTGAAAGTTGTCCCGTTGAGCGTACATCTCCTGCGTTTAATGATTTTTGTTCCAATCTTCCCAATAGGTTGGGTTGCCAAGCATTAGTTTTGCAGGAACAGGTGCATGGGGTGGTTGGCCGATACCTTGATGTCCCAGCTCAATTTTCTCGCCCCGTGAGTATTAAAGAAACTCAGGGCGATTATTTAATAACAGATCAACCTGGTATAGCCGTGGGTGTGCTTACGGCCGATTGTTTGCCTATTATTTTTTTTGATAAACGCAACAAGGTAGTCGCTGCAATTCATGCCGGATGGAAGGGGGCAGTTGCGGGTATTACAACAAGGGTTATTGAACATATGCTCAAAAAACACTTTTTTGGACCTGAAGATCTTCGCGTTTGGTTCGGTGCTTGTGCCAAAAAGTGTTGCTATGAAGTACAGCCGGATTTTTTGGATTGCATAAAAGCTTACCCATGGCGGGATCAGACGATTACTCGTCGCGATGGAAAGTTATTTTTTGATCTTCCTCTTTTCAACAAGTTGCATTTAGTTGACCTCAGTATTGATCCTCGGCATATAAATATGGATTTTAATGATTGTACGATGTGCAACACTAAATATCATTCCAATCGCCGCAATGGCCATTCACGTCTATGCCAGATAACAGCTGCATGGATGCAATAATTAGCTTGGGATAGCCTGATCATCTACGGTGGTAAAGTCTTGTGTTTCTGGTGTTGGGACAACTTTCCAGCGGAATTTACCGTCATCTGTTACATGTGCTGTTTCATATACATGTGGTGTTATGATCCATTCTCCAATTTCCGTATCAAAGGTTATGACTTCAAAGGCATCGCATCCAAATCCTTCCGGGCATGAGGTACAGGTGAATACTGGGAAACCCTCCATTTCGCTTGTAAACGCCATTGGTTTTGGCTTTTGTGATTCCACAGGCGTCCAGTGTTGCCATTTTGACGGTACCTCATACGTATCATATTCTGGATTGTGCAATAATTGATTAATGCCTCCAGGAAGGTGATCATGGCCGCGATCAATAGCGCAGACGCGATAGCGCCCTGGTTCGC
>CAZBUZ010000090.1:0-4421 GCA_964495205.1 uncultured Pseudomonadota bacterium
TTAGACAAGACCTTCGGGTCGAGTCGAATTTAGGTGTGCTATAAAAGTCCTCCAGGCTCAGGTGTAAATTCAAAGAGGCATAGTCGTAAAAGTCTGTGCCTCTTTGCTTTATCTTAAAAAATCTGTTTTTTGTGTATCTTTGATAATAGTGAAATCTTCTGATCGGGCCCGTAGCTCAGTTGGTTAGAGCACCCCGTTGATAACGGGGTGGTCAGTCGTTCGAATCGACTCGGGCCCACCAGTTATCTAAGAAATCATCAATAAAATTTCTTGGGGGTATAGCTCAGTTGGTAGAGCGCCCGCTTTGCAAGCGGGAGGTCAGCGGTTCGAATCCGCTTACCTCCACCAATTTACATTTTTTGCCGTTCTGGCTTATGGTTCTGTGTGGTCTTATGTTTATTCGTCAAAATCATTAACTATCGTATGAAAATGTTGTTTATTACGGTGAATTCGATATAATGACTGCTGTTGTTAGGGTTTTCATTTTGGGGTGGGTTTAGAGAGATATCATGCAGTTGAGTAAAATGATATGCCGATACAAGGTTTATTGGGTGATCGGTGTTTTCGCTTTTTTTTCATATTCTTTGTCTTTGGTTGGTTTGAGTTGTGGTCCTCAACATAGGCGTTATGATGGTCCTTTTGTCTTGCGTGTTGATGGCATAGATCATGAGATGAGCATTGAGCCCAGTTCTCATCCTATTGCCATGTGCTCTGAAGATTACATCAGCCAGCGTCGCAAAGATGTGAGTTTGTCTACAGCAGATGGGGTTAAAATTCCCGTAGATTTTGTTGATAATAACAGTTCTCGAGTGCTAGTTCTTGGGCAAGGTTTTGGGGGGGCTAAAGAAAGCATGTCGTGTTTCGTGCGAGCATTTGGTGCAGAGTATGATATTGTTACTTTTAACTATCGTTGGACTAGCCGGACTTATAAATATTCTCCTAAAACATTATTAAATCCTATTAAACGGTTGTTTTACGATGCTGTTTATGATGTTTTTGCTGTTGTTGATTTTGTGCATTCGCTTAAGCGTAGCTATAAAGAAATTATTTGTTTGGGAGAATGTTATAGCGCTTTTCTTTTCGTCTTAGCGCAAGCGTATGCCGGTATCTTGGGTAAAAAATTATTTACACGCATGGTGCTTGATAGTTGTTGGGTTTCTTTTGACGCTTTTACAGAAAGCTTGAGTTTAGATCCTTCTGGTTATAGCTATCCGCAAGGAAGAAAGTGTCCTTGGTGTGTGAAGACTAGTTTGAGTGTATCGATTGTGCATAAATTGTTTACGTCATTTTTAGGTAGTTTTGCACCCTATGTGAGTATCGAAGAGTTTTTGCAAACGCTCTACAGTGCGCCTATTTTATTTATTCACGGGGCGAATGATCCGATGGTCCTTCATCACCATTTTGAGCAGTTGTGGTCGTTAGCATCTTCAACCAAGCGTGCAGTGCTATTTACGCCCTATGGGCATGTTGACAATTTTCACAAAAAATATTTATATAAGAATCTTGTTGATGCCTTTGTGCATAATAGCTTTGATGATTTTGTTCATTTGATAAAGGCAAAAAAATTGTGTGTATGATGTTCCACTAAAGGAAGGGTGCTTTTTGAAGAAGAGGTTTATTGTTTTTTTGCTTCTGTTTAGTTGTGGCTTTGAATTGCATGCTTGTTTCTTAGGCGATTTGTTCAATTTCTTAACCTGCGGTTGTTGTTGTGCGACTAAAACAGACGAAGAGCTTTTAAGTGATTTTCGCCATAGAATGTGTTATGAGCGTGGACTGACTGCTCTGCTGAGTCCAATTAAAGATCATTTGCTTGCATTGAAGGATTCTCATAAAGTTGGCCGATTTGCTCTTGTTTTTGATCTTGATGGAGTTGTTTTTTATCCAGCTAGTGCTGAGTTTATATATGCTATTCGTTCTTTTTATCAAGCAATGCAAGAAGCTGGATTTTTCCCTGTGTTTATCTCATCTCGATGTGAATCTGATCGCGATTTAATACGCAATGATTTAAGGCGCGCCGGTTATGATGCCGCACCGTTAGTGCTCATGTCTGATGCGCAGCAAGGTGCCATTATTGGTTTGTGCGATCGATCCGAACGATATAACGCGGTTGCTCGCTGGAAAGCGCTCAAGCGTGCTTTTATTGAGGTGCATTACGGGGTGACTATTGTTGCAACCTTGGATGACCAAATGAGTAATTTAACAGGTGAACATCTTGGTATCCCCATATGGATTCCAGGGTATCTTGAACTGAAGAAGCGCTACGTCGCATTATCTCAGCATTATGCCGATCTTTTAAAGAAGCATGAATAAGGTGAGCTCGGGGTTTCGATAGGCAAAAATTTGCCCTGTTAATTGTGAAAATGTTTCGCTTGTGAAATCTATTTTTTAAAATAAAGATTGCTTCATTTGTCATCCTTGGGACAAGCCCAAGGATGACAAGTGAGGCTGTATTAGCATATAACAAAGGAAAAATAAACTCCGAGCTTACGTTAAATAAGGTTGATCACCCATTCTAGTAGCGGTTTTTAAATGCGGTTATGCTGATGCGGCGCTCTTGTGCGTGATCAAGCATTGGTTCAGGATAATCCGTTTCTTGCTGCCCATGATTTTTATGCCAAGCATGAATGATTTTTACGGGTATATTTTTGAGTTCTGGTACCCATTGCTTGATGTAGCAACAATCTTTATCAAATTTTTTTTGTTGTTGCCATGGATTGAAGATGCGGAAATATGGTTGGGCATCGCATCCTGTTGATGCTACCCATTGCCAGTTACCATTATTAACGCTTGGATCGTAGTCAATCAGTTGTGTTGCAAAGTAACGTTCTCCCATGCGCCAATCAATATGGAGGTCTTTTGTTAAAAAAGAGGCGACAATCATACGCATTCGATTATTAATGTATCCGGTTGCATTGAGTTCACGCATGCCAGCATCGACAATGGGAAAACCTGTTGTACCGTTACACCATCGTTTAAATGCTTCGGGATTTTTTCCCCAGGTGAGTTTTGCATAGTTTTTCTTACATGCTTCACCAAAAATGTATGGAAAATGATAAGCAATTTGTGTAAAAAAATCTCGCCAAAAAAATTGACGAATAAGCGGGTGCTTTTCCCCAAGCGTTTTATGCGCCTGATCGATTGCTTCTCTTATTGATATGGTGCCAAATTTGAGATGTGGCGAAAGGTGGCTTGTGCTGTCAAGGATAGGAATGTCGTGTTCAAAGACATATTTTTTAAGTGTAGACAGGTTCTTGAGTAAAGCTTTTCCGGTTGTCCGGCCGCCTATCAGGCGGGGTTTATCTTGCTTGTTTGGCAGAATTTTTTTAAAGAGTACTTGTTTTTTTGCTGCTTGTTTGATGGTCTTTGTGTAAAAATGCGCAAGCGGTTTTTTGTTGACTGGCATGGCGATCTCGTATTGTTGTGTCTTTTTAAAGTAGGGCGTAAACATGGTGTAGGGTTTGCCATTGTCCTTGAGGATTGCTGTTGGGCTGTTGATAAGCTCGTCATGTGTTGCGCTATATGTGATGTGGTTCTTTGCACAAAGTTTTTGAATCGCGGCATCTCGTGTGATGCTGAATGGGGTGTAATCATAATTTATAAAGACGGCATCGATAGCTATCGTGGTAAAAAGATTTTGGAGGACTGTTGTTGGGTTGCCATAAAAAACATAGAGATGTGCGTTTCGTTTTTTTAATTGCTTTTCGAGATCGATGATTGATTCAAGCATGAATCGCATCGCGCGGTTACTTTTGTAGCGGTTTTTTGTGGTTACTTGGGCGGGATCAAAAATAAATAGCGGGATAACGGCTTGAGATTCTTTGAGCGCTTTATGCAACCCGATATTGTCATAGAGACGAAGATCACGGCGAAAAATGAAGATACTTTTTTTATATAAAGCCATAATAGAGAACCTTATTTTATGAGCCTTGTTTTTTGATGGTTATAGCAAAGAGCAGTGCAGCAGCAAGTCCGATTCCGCTTCCGATGTAGAAGGGGGCTGATTTGCCAACGGTTGACCAAAGGATGCCTGCGAGTGTTGAGGCGAAAAAAGTTCCTATGCCGATGACGGTTTGATGTAACCCAAACGCCGTCCCAAAAACCGCTGGCGAGACTATGTGGGAGATGTAGGTTTTATTAATGCTGTCCGTCATGGCCATAAAAAGACCGTAAAGCGGCAATATGAACCACATCCACCAAGCTTGTGTTGTCCATCCGGCCATAAAGTAGACGCCAACAAACACAAGGTACCCTGCGATGATTATTTTTTTAGGATTTATGTAATCAGCTAGTACCCCCATGGGCAATGCAAAGATGGTATAGGTTAGGTTGAAGAGTACATGGGCAAGTATTGTAAAGGCGATGGAAAATCCGAGTGATTGTGCCCTGATGATAAGAAATGCCTCGGAACTATTACCCAGCGC
>CAZBUZ010000091.1:0-4418 GCA_964495205.1 uncultured Pseudomonadota bacterium
GGGTATATTTATCCAACACAATAAAGTTATTGGATTCGGCAATGGCTTTGTATTCCGTCATTGGTCTTTATCCTTTATTTGCAGCAGTTTTTTCACTTCACGGTCAAAATCCGACTCTCTGTGTTCGAGTTTTGCCTGTTATCGCGCCATATTCAGGGGTATGTTCCAAAACGGAACATACCGGTTTTTCCTGCAATTCGCCGCTTTCAAAAATATTCTTTAAGTGTTTGCTAATCGCTGGACGCTGTACACCAAACAGCTCTGCCATGCGCTCCTGAGTCAACCAAATGCTTTCATCCCGCAGTATTACCTCAACCTTAATATCACCACTCGGTGTGGTATAAAGCAAAAATTCGGTGGCTTGGTCTTGTGTGCTTAGCTGTCTGCTCATACAACGACCTCGGGTTTGGGGAAGCTCAGTAGCAAATCGCGGTAATACTCGTATTGCTGTTGGCGCAGTTCGATTTCGCGGGGTAAGCCTTCGGTGATGGAGCTGGTTAAGGTGTCAAATTTGTCGAGGATGGCGACGATGCGAGCTTGTTCTTCTAGCGATTTTTTGGGGTTGTCTGGGCAGGGAATGGGAATGGGGTATTTTTTAAATCCGTCCATTACTACCGATGCAAAGCTTGACTGAGTTGTGTTTTTCTTGCACCAATCAGATAGTAGAAAGCCGTAATAATATAGAAACTTAATATCTAGCAAGCTACTGAAGTCACTTTTTAATGTCAGGCAGATAAATCTTTGGTTAGCTAAAAAAGGAACTGTAATTAATGCATGTTCACCGATGGTTGCAGACGTAGAAATAATTATTGAGTTAGCCGAAAAGAGATTTCCGCCTTTTGCAGCCTGAATCGAAACTTTCTGCAATGAGTCGCTTAAAATCCTTCCATTTTCACGTATATCCTCCATCCTAAACCAGGGAATCGTTCCATTTTCCCAATAGCTAGAATTTGATTTTGAAGGGGTGTAGCCATTCTTAATATCAAAGATTTCTTCTACTGCCACCCAATCCACTTCCCCTTCTTCAAAACTCAACAACTGGTCGCGATAGTAGTTATATTGTTGCTGTCGTAGGTTAAGCTCGGCGGTCAGCTCGGCGGTCAGCTCGGTGGTCATGGCGGTAAATGCGTCTAGAATACGGACAATTTCGGCCTGAATTTCCAGCGATTTTTTGGGGTTGTCTGGACAGGGAATGGGGATTAACTTGTTAGAATAATTGCTAATCCACTGTCGTTTATGATCGCCTTCGACAAGTTCACTTGGTAACGTATTCAACCAATAATAAACATACTTTAGAGAATATCTAGTCTCATCACTTGCTAGAATCATCTTCATCGCAGATGACTTGGCTTTAAAATCAAAATCAACCCATTTATTAGCCGTTGTGAAGTCATCAAAAATTATCACTGGACTAATTGATGCCTTGTTAATCCCTTCAGTTTCATCCGTATAACCTAGAATAAAAGTCTTACCGGCTGTCAGAACAGGAACCACATGGGCATCATCATAATTTGTTGACTTTACAAGATATTTAGTTGGCTGCTCATATTTAGTTGCTTTATTTAGAGGTAACCATTTTATTTCTACCCCATCCAGCAGTTTTTCAATAAATCCTAAGTTATTCATTCTTATCTCCTAAACTGTGCTGCAAATCCTGTTCAAGCATGGCAGCCAGTTCTTCTTCGGTGGGGAGCATGGTTTGGTATTTAGAGGCAAAGAGCTGTTTGCTTTCGCTCAGTACCGAGTAGTGCACTAGGGTTTCATCTTTATCAGCACAGAGGATAATGCCCAGCGTAGGGTTGTCGTCTTCACCACGCTTTAAATCATCAAACATGCGTACATACATATCCATCTGCCCGATGTCTTGGTGGGTCAATTTCTCGGTTTTTAAATCAATCACCACAAAGCATTTGAGCAGATAGTTGTAAAAAACCAAGTCCACATAAAAATGCGAGGTTTCGGTGCTGATGCGCATTTGGCGAGCTACAAAAGAAAAGCCTTTGCCAAGCTCTAATAAAAATCTCTGTAATTGATTAATCAGGCTTTGTTCTAGCAGGTTTTCTTTGCCGCTAAGATCGCCAGGCAAGTTTAAAAACTCTAATACATAAGGGTCTTTAATAAAGGCTTCTGGGCTGGTGGCAAATTGCTTTTCTACAGAAGTATCGTGATTCAACACACGACGGTAATAACCGCTTTTGATATTGCGCTCTAGTAGGCGAGTGCTCCAATTTTGGCTGCTGGCTTCTTGCAGGTAGTAGCTACGCTCGGCAGGGTTTTCTAGGCGCATGATTAGGCGCACATGTGACCAGCTAAGATTGGCTACGCAGTGCGTAGCCAATTCATCAAAGTCAGGGTAAGTAAGATAAAACTGACGAAAGTTCTTTAGGTTAGCCACCGAAAAACCCTTGCCAAAGGTGTCTCCCAAATAGCGCGACAGGTTGGTAATCAGGGCTTTGCCGTATTCGGCACGGGCTTCGCCTTGTTGTTCCTGCTCAACAATGCGTTGGCCTAGCTGCCAGTAGGTTTGCACCATGGCGGTATTGACGGCTTGGTAAGCTTGGCTGCGCCCTGTTTGTAAAATGCGGGCAATATCGGCAAAAAACTGTTGCTCATTGCTAAGGCTTTGGCTCATTTTTTACGGCTCTCTTTTTTAGCCTGTTTTTCTATAAAACCCATGCTTATAGTTCCTCCGTTTTGAATTCGCTGTAGCCTTCATAGAAATAGCTCACGTCGATGCCTTTCATAAACAGGGCGCGGTCGTCAATTTTATCGGTGAGCGCTTGTTTGAGCAGGGCTTTGATTTCCACATCTTTGACTGGGCTGCGTTGCATGGCGCTGAAATAGTCTTCGACAAACTTTTCTGACAAGGATGCAAGACTCCCTACGATTGAATTTAGAGCTTTCGACAATTCTTCTTCAAGCCCTCTATCAATTTTTTCGATACTTGATTGTATAGTTTGACTATGTTTGTCGGAAGCCTCAGAAATCTTTGCAATAGACGATTCTGTAAACTTGGCCACTACTGCAGAATTTTCTTCGAAGGAAGCCCCAACTTTTTGTACCGAGCTTTCAAGAATCTTGGTCAAATCTTCAATCCTGTTGGATATGCTAGGAATAACCTTTTTGGCTTCGATGCCAACATCCTTTATTGAATTCAAAGTGTCTCGAAGTGTTTCATTCTGGAGTCGCAGGTTTTCAATATGTTTTTCTACGTCTTCCGCTGAAACAGAAAGACCATCCAGCGACTTTTCGATTTTTGTAAAATTCATTTGGATGCTCTCCAAATTTGTGGTCGCACGCTCTAAGATTGCTGAAGTGCTTTCCATTTGATTGAGCAGAGTGCCAACTCTATTTTCTGTTTGATCAACATGATCTTTATACTTTTCTTGCCATTCGGTAAGTCTTACCATGGCGGAGCTTAACTCCTTAAATGACTCGCTTACAAGTTCGTTGAGAAGAGTGTTGAAATCCTTGATTACGCTTTCTAGAGCTTTAACCAAGGCATCCGTTGATGAAGCTGCCACTTTTTCCGCAAAGTCGCGAAAAGACTCAACAGTTGCTTTTCTTGTATCAATAATCTCTTGTCGAACGAGTTTTAGTTGGGAAATCAGCGAATACTCTTCTTCCGAACGAAAGCACGACACGATAGATTTTTCGATCTCGCGAGATGAGGATTCAAGGGATTTTATGCTCGATACCATTTCCTTGAACAGGCGAATCGGATCTTCTTCTTGGACTGCTTCTTTCTTGCCTTCAAAAACTGTTTTGAACTCATATATCAACTTTAAAAGAATTGATGCAATCATGCCAGCAATAGAGGTAATAAAGGCCGTTTTCAAGCCTTCAAGAAGTTTGGGTATGCTGGTGCTTATATCTTTAACATCAAATTCGAGAAGTCCAAGGTATATGCCAGAAAATGTCCCAAGTATGCCAAGCGAAACGGCAATGTTGGGAAGCAAATTTACAAATCCTGTTGGGCCTTTGCGAAATAGTCGAAGAAAAATGCCAATTGCGGCTACCGCTGCAATTAGATAGAGAAAGATGGTTGTTGCGTTTTGTGCGGTGTTTGATCCCATACTTTATCCTCTCTTTTGCTAATTCAATAATTTACCACATTTGCTTTATTGTATTGCATCTTTATTGCTCAAATCGTAATAATTACCAAGTCTTTGTTTCTTCAATTGCATCTAACAAGTTATTATACAGTTCTGGGCATCATAACAGCATCCTGAGTGTGGTGTCAAATTCGGGGGGAAATCTTTTATTATCTAACTTGCTATCATGTAAAATGTTGAGATATCATTATCTTGATATGATGAAAAAAAATACCTGAGAAGATCGAGGAGATTTTTTGCCTGCGCCTTAAATGTCTAAAATTAAGCGTCTATAATTTGCGTGCTAACTTCTGATGCCTCTGC
>CAZBUZ010000092.1:0-4389 GCA_964495205.1 uncultured Pseudomonadota bacterium
GATTTTGGACTTTTTTCTTAACCCTTAGCCGGACAGCAATGAAAGAATCTAATTGTTGAGGCAGGAAACGGCTCCCATTGTATGTTGGAAGCACTGTGGTGACATGAAAATTTTTAGTTAAGCTCGAAAGTATACTCATGATGTGTCTTTGTTATGAACGTGCAAGCATAATTAATCCTTGCAATGTTTCATCTATGTTGTTTTTGTATGTTGCTGTGGGTAAATTTAAGTAGTTCGAAAGAGCTCTTGCTATGTTGGGGAGTTTTGTTCCAATACCACCGCTCACCAAAATTGTTTTTTCAGTCGGAAGTGGGGATATGGCTTTAACTGCCCTTACATACTGCATTATATAGCTCTTAAATAAGGATGCAAAAAAATTTTCAACCGTAAAATTATTCTCCTGAATCCCTCTGATGTAACCATATTGTTCAAAAAGCCATGCACTTTCAAAAAATGTGAGACCAAAGTCGAGATCTGCTTGCTCGATTTTTGATAAATCTACTTCTCTCAGTTTACCCCAAAAGTCGAGACTTGGGCTTAATGCCCTGAAAAAATCGCAAAAGACGTTGAGAGCTCTGCCTGATGGAATATGGGTTATAACGCTGAGGTATTGATTGAAAAAAAAAGGGCGTTGTTCTTGAGTTGGGTTACAATCAGATATTGCTGAAACTTGCGAGCCAGTGCCAAGATTGACAGAAATTGTAGATTCGCTATTTCCAGCGCCCAGTACTGCGCATTGATGATCACCAACGCCCACATATACTGGAATTTTTTTCTGTCGGTGTTTAACATATCCCCCAACAGCTATTTCATCGGTTATCGTGGGGAATTCTAGTTTGGTCGTGTTTCCAACGCATTTTATTATGTCATCATCAATGTTTTTTGTGTAAATATTATAGATGCCGAGGCCTGCTGCCATAGTTGAATGGCAAAGGTTCTCTGAAAGACCAGATATGGAGCATAAAAAATCTGGCAACGAACATACTTTTGCACGCGCAATTCGGTTGTCTCGTAATAGTTTGTGCAAATTGAACAATGGATAGCAAGGGCGGGCTTTCATCCCTGTTGAGCTTCGAAAATGCTGCCCTAGTTGAGATGTTAAAATTTCAAAAGAGCTTTTGCCTTTTTCGTCTTTCAGTAGGCTGCGTTCATCTTTCCAGCTAACATAATTCGAAATTGGGCAGTTGTGATCGTCAAGTAAAATAAATCCGTGCATCTCTGAGCAAATGAAAACTGCTTGAATATCGTAATTGAAAAAAAAATTGAGGGCGGAAGAAAAAATTTTTATGTACAGGCTTGGATCGACTTCATAATGTCTGTCTTCACAGTAGCATGGTGGCGGCGATGTGTAATCTTTTGATTCGATAATTATTCCATCGCGAACAATTGCAGTTTTGATTCTTGATGCGCCATAATCAAGAAGAAGAGCATATGCTACTTGTGGCACAGTTCAATCTCCTCAATAAGAGTTTTGGTTACATATTCTACAAATTCATCTGAAATTATTTGTTTGTAAAAGAAAGTTTTACCAATTTCAGATATCATGACCAGGGTTGCATGGTTTCCGGTCGTTTTTTTGTCCTTTTGCAGGCAAAGGCGGAAGTATGCTGGGTCTATTGTTTGCACTGAGATATTTTTTAAAAGTGGCGCAATAGCCCTGCGGATTTTCTGAACAGTTGCCGCCTGCATAAGCTCCAAGTCATACGCAACTTTATTGATGGCAAGGATGCCCGCCGCAACGGCCAGGCCATGAGGCACGGCATAGTTTGTACTAGATTCAAGCGCGTGGCCAAGGGTATGCCCATAATTTAAGCACTTTCGATGCATTTTTTCAAATTCATCGGCTTCAATTACTGATTTTTTAACTGCTAACGCTGCTTTAATTAACGGAGTATAGTTGTTGTGGTTTGTAACCTCTCCACTGTTCGTTAGTGTTTCAAAAACAGAAAATGCTTCAAGTCCGCCGCTGATTAGTAGCTTAAGAATCTCTCCCGTTCCAGAAAGTATGTCATTCTTTTCAAGAGTACTAATAAAAGCAGTATTAATACGTACAGATGTCGGAGCGGAAAAAAGGGCAAGCTGGTTTTTTACATTGCCATGATTGATACCGGTTTTTCCGCCGATGCAGCTGTCGCACATTGAAAGTACTGTCGTTGGAAAGAACGACCAGGAAATTCCTCTCTTAAAACAAGCAGCGACAAAGGCTCCAATATCTTGAGTTATGCCCCCCCCGACAACAATTAATGTCTCGCTTTTTGTAAAATTGTTTTTCTCTAACCACTCGATAACTTTTAGCACTGTATTTATATTTTTGTTTTCTTCAACTGCATTAATTATGAAAAAGTTGCTCTTGTTAGAAAACGATTTTGAAAAGTATAAGTCATATACAGTACGGTCAATGAGAAAAAAGTTTTTGTTGCAACCAGTTAGAACGGAAAACTCTTGCTGAATGTTGCCATTGGTAACCTCAACTTGGTAGGGGGTTGGCGAGGATTCAATTGTAAAAGAGTCCCCAAGTTTTTTATCAAAAAAAAAGTCAGTCCCTTCGATAGTAAATATATTGCTCATTACTCTTGTCCTCCAGCAGCCATAAACCCGCCATCGACTATGATGTCCTGTCCGGTGATATATGTGTTTTCTTTGCTGCAAAGAAAATATGCCACATTTGCAATTTCTTCTGGTTTTGCCATTCTTTTAGCAGGAATTTTTTTTTCTATATCGTGAATGCGAGAGCATGAGTTGTTTTTCCTTGTCATTGCTGTATTCACAAAACCAGGTGATAATGCATTCACTAGTATATTGCTTTCAGCTAGTTCACATGCCAGCGTTTTCACGGATCCATTTAAGGCATGCTTCGATGCAACATAAGGCAAGCGCCCTTTTCGGGCTATTGAACCGTATAACGAAGAAATTGCCAGAATATGTCCTTCATTCTTATCAATCATCATCGGGGCTATCTGCTGCACTAGGTGAAAAAAGGAGAGACTGTTTACAGATGCAGTGTGAAGCATGTCAGGCTCCGCTAGTTCCAGAAAAGGTTTGGGATTGTTGACGCCAGCACAATGCACGAGGACATCATATTTCCTTGTGTCGTTTAAGAAAAATTCTTTGATTGCGTTCGAATCTGCGAGGTTAAGTTCCGTGCTTGTTGGGGCAATAACGTCATATCCAGACTGCGTAAATTTTTTATAAATTGCCCCACCGATATCACCTCTTCCACCAGTTAAAAAAACAGTTGGCATTATTATCTCCTTAATCTGTTCTTTTCCAATTCTGCTGCAGATAAAAATGGAGCCATATCATCTAGTTCCGGGGAGCACATAGTCCCATCTGGCAAAGCTCGTGACATAAGTTTTGGCTCGAAGGTCTGGTTAGGATCAACGAAAATGTCGTATAAAGCACATGTCGTTCCCAAAAGAGCTTCCTTCAACAGCGGTCGGATCTCATTTGGCTTAGAAATTGACCTAGACCTTATTCCAAAGGCGGTTGCAAGCCTTGTAAAATTAGGAAATGTTACCCCGGTTTGTGCGTCAATCCCAATCAGAGAATCTGGAAAATAGGCATTTTGTGTTTGCCGGATTGAGAGGTACCCATCATTGTTCAACACAAAAATGATAATTGGGAGTCTATTGCCGACAATTGTCTGCAGTTCCTGCAAGTTCATCATTATGCTGCCATCACCTGCAAGGCAAATAACTCGTTTCCCCCCATTGGCAATCGCGGCGCCGATTGCTGCAGGGAGCTCAAAGCCCATACTTGCGCACCCTGAGTTCGTAAAAAATCTGGTAGTTTTTTTGATTGTTGAGGCTTGGAAACCCAATACGCAGCAACTGCCATTGGCACTAACAATTACATCATCTTCTTCCAGACACAAAGATAACTGTTTTACAAAATAATAGGGATTAATGATATCATCATTTGCATAATTTTTTTGCAAGACCGGGTATCTTTGCACCCTTTCCTGGCACCATGCCAGATATTCCTTGTGCTCAGCCTTGGCTTGCCAGTCGTTCAAGGCTTCGTTTAAAAGTGGCAGGAAAAGGCGCAGGTCTGCTTGAACAGCAAGGTCATTGTTCAAAGTTGGTTTGGCGAGTTCTGCATTGTCTACATCCACTTGCGCCTTCCAGGCCCTTTTAGCAAATGCACCCCAGTTGTAGCTTATCTGTCGTATATTGAGTCGGCACCCAAGTGTGAGCAAAAAATCAGCATTTTGTACGGTAAAGTTGCCAGGTCTGTCGCCCACAGTTCCGGGGCGACCAGCATAGCAGGGGTGAGCGTTAGGCACGAGGTCGTAGGCATTCCATCCACCAACCAGGGGAACTCCCAGTTTTTCGCCAAGAGCGAGAAATTCTTTTTCCATGCCGCTCAAATGCACTCCCGTTCCGCCCA
>CAZBUZ010000093.1:0-4345 GCA_964495205.1 uncultured Pseudomonadota bacterium
CACCCGCGTGCGATCAGCTTGTTACCGAGGTAACTGAACTACAAAATCATATTACGCAAGGCACACAATTACACGAACAACATAGCCAAGCTCTGCAAAGGCTTGAAAAAGAGGGGCGAATAATCATCGATCAAGATGCCGAAATCACAAAATTTACACAACAACTCACCAAGCTTGAACAAGAAAAGGATGCGTTCAAATTTAATCAAGCAGCATACCTACAACTTCAAGAACGCATGAAAAAGCTTGAACTAACGATGCAAAACCGAGCTAATCTTCACACTGACCGTGAACAACAAACTGTTCGCCGCACCCAAATCCATCATCTTATCGGCGATCTTAAAGAGCACAAAAAAAACGTCGAACACATAACCAAACAACTCCAAACCCTGAGCGCCAAGCTCGAACAAGAAACAAATCTAGCACAGAGCATCGAGGCACTCAAAAAAGATCTCGCGTTACACGTAGAACAAAAGGAACAAAGCGCTCAACACCAAGCTAAACTTGAACACGAGCTGCAACGCATTGAAAAAATAAAAGCAACAACAACCGAAAGACAAACTCAAGTCAGCACCCTAGAACAAGAGATAGATGACTATCAAACATTGGCACAGGCGTTCAGCAAAAATGGTATTCAGGCACTTTTAATTGAGGAGTCTATTCCAGAAATTGAACAAGAAGCCAATGCTCTTCTGGCACGACTTACGGACAACCAAGCGCAAATTTTCATCGAATCACTTCGTGATTTAAAGAGTGGTGGGGCAAAAGAATCACTCGACATCCACATATCAGACGCAGCAGGCATTCGTCCCTATGAAATGTATTCGGGAGGCGAAGCCTTCCGCATCGACTTCGCCCTTCGCATTGCAATTTCAAAGCTTCTTGCGCAACGAGCCGGCACCGCGCTACAAACCCTCATCATCGATGAAGGCTTTGGTTCACAAGATGAAGAAGGACTGGCCCGTATCACCGACGCTCTTTACACCATCAAGCATGATTTTTCTAAAATCATCATTGTTTCACACTTACCAGAACTTAAGGATAGCTTCCCTGTTCATTTTGTCGTTGAAAAACAAGCAAGCGGATCGATTGTTCACATCGAAGAACGTGGTTGATGATTATTTGTTATCATGATCTTCTTTAGCACATCCGCAAAACTTGCATTTTCCATTTTTTTTAAAGCGTCTTTTTTGTTTTTGTTTAATTTTACATGCATAGTTTTTTTTGCCATTACGCGCTTTTTTATGTGTTGCATTTTTGCAACGAGCACTCATATCACCCAGCGGAAAACAAAAACCAATAAACGCCAAAGCGAAAACTATTCTTTTCATTTTTTCTCCTTTTTTAAAAGACTTTGTATGCGTCCAATCCTAATGCGTGACATTGCGTCAGGATTACAATATTTTGCCGCAACTCGATTTACTTCATCAAGAGAAATGTTACGAACTCGGGCATATTGTTTATCAAAATAATCAAAATCAAGATTAAGCGATGCCAAATACGTAAAAGAACGAGCCATAGCAGCGTTACTAGACACTTTATCCATAAGGCTTTTTATATATAACTGCAGGGCAACACTCAAGTCTTCTCTGTTTATACCATTTTTAATAAATGCTTTAAAATTGGCACGTATTAATTTCTCAGCCGATTCTAACGCATATTGCTCAAAAGATGCCCCCATATAATTAAATCCAGGGATACGCTCAGCATTAACTGCCAGACCACCAAAACTTGAATAAAAAAGGCCAAAATCTTCTCGAAGTTGAGAAAATTTTATCCTCCTCGCATAATCCAAAAGCTTCACCACTGAAAAATCTGGATGCTGAATGGTAACCAGCGATGGACTTGCTAATGCCAATAAAATCAAATTATTCGATAAATATAGATCTTTATCCTTTAGTTCGCAAGCATGCGGCATCTCAAGCTTTTTTGTTGATTTTACACCAGATGGCAGCCTATCAAACAGAGTTTGAACCGTTTTCTGCATTTGCTCGAGATTGAAATCACCAACAATCGCCACACTCATCGCATGCCCATTAATAAAGGTTTTATAAGCTTTTTCCATATCCCCATTCGTTAAAGATGCTATCCTCTGTATCGCATCCTTAAACGTCCAACCATAAAGATGATCTTGAAAAAGGTCATGATAAATCGTTCGCTTAAGAAGGTTAAAAGGATTATTTTTTTTGCTTTCATAGCTGTTAATAAATCGCTTTTTAATGGTTGCAAGCAAATCGGCAGAAATGTCTTTACCAAGCATGATTTCTATGATTTTTTTTAAATTCTCTTCAAAATCCCGATTTAACATGGCAAAAGAAAGACCAGTTTTATGTGCTCGATAGTCAACCCCATTGTTCATTAAAAATAATCGCGCATCACGCGCACTCTCACGTTCAAACAACGAGGTTAAAAGTAATTGAGCTACGATACCATCTTGAGACAAAGTCAAATAATCATGATCAATAAAACCGAACTCGATATTTATCAACGAAACCCCTGACCGCCTACTCAAAAAAATACGTAACCCATTTTGAAGTTCTATAATTTTGTCTGGCGTAGGAAACGAAAAGGATGGCAAAGGAGGACTCTGTATGCTTTGCACATAAGATTTTCGTTTTTTAATGAATGAGCGATGCTGTAATTTGTTCATCATCTTTTTATCTAAGCCTTCAACACGGCGATTAATTTTTGCGCTCAAAACTCGTTGCTTACGAGAAACCGGTAAAACCTCTAAACGATGCATTAACAAAGGGTCAATATATCTTTTTATAAAATCCATCAACATTGGTTCTGTCACACTAGCATACCTATTTGGTCTTGCAAAAAATAATGTTTCATTATTGGTTGAAAAATATGACTTACTCCAATTTTGCGTAAATCGTTCTAAATTAAACATACGCTCATAAAAAGCTCGCTCTTTATGCTTTACTGCAGCCTTAATCTCTTGGACTGAAAATCCTTCCTTAAAAATATGCTCAAGTTCTCGCATAACAACCTGATAACATCGTTCATAATTATTACTGGTAGGAGTAAGTGTTATGATAAACAATCCACCCGCAAGTTGCTTTGATGCATTTACACGAACGTTGTACGCTATATGCTCTTTTTCAACAAGCGTATGATAAAATTTTCCGAGCTTGTTTCCCAACAAGAATTCTAAAACCGATGATTCTAGTTCATGTTCATCTTTAAGCCCAGGAATAATCCAGTAATAAGCAAACTGAGCCTTATTAATATTTCCATAGTAACGAGTCTGCATAGCAATAGATCTTTCTACATGTGCTGGAAAAAGGACGGGCTGGAGAGGTGTCGTCGGCTTTTTAATCGATCCAAAATGCAATCTAATAAAGCGCTCAGCTTCTGCAAAATCAAAATCTCCAACCACAAACAAAACAGCGTTATCGGGTCTGTAGTATTTTTGATAAAATTTTTTCAAATCAGATGTCGTCATCTTCGCTACAATTTCTTTGTATCCACCAATACAAAAATGGTAAGGATGCTGCGGAGGAAAACCCAACTCAAACATATGTTCAAACATTCGCCTATTATTCGCCTCTCGAGCTATTTTAAGCTCTTGTAAGATTGCTTTTTTTTCTGACATAAAAGCTTGCTCATCAAAACGAGCATTATGCATACAATCGGCGAAAACTGAAATAAATGGCTGCCAGGAGTTTTTCATCGCTTCAACATAATACAACGTAAAATCCCACAACGTTGTAGCATTCATACGCGCGCCTAATTTGCGAACAATAGCACGCACATCACGCTCTGCCAATTTTTGCGTACCCTTAAAAAGCATATGTTCAACAGCATGCGCTATACCTTTTTCATGGACATCTTCGTAAGCGGAACCCACCCCATAAGTTATTTGAAGAAAAATCTTTGGAACCAAAACATTTTTGTACAACAACACCGTTAAGCCATTATCTAGAACAATTTTTTTCATGCAATCATGCTGTTGCCCTAACAAGCATGATGATGTTGCAACCCTCATTTCGATCAGTTTTTTTTCTTGGTACCAATACAAATATCCAGCCAATAAAGCAAAAATTACAAACCCTATCCAACTAATAATTCTTATTGTTGTGTTCATGCCCAAGGCCCTCAAACGCAATAATGCCCACTTCCAATCATCTTGTACTATCTTTCGATTGTATATTTTAAGGTAGCAAAGCCAAAGAGAAAATGTTCACAGATAAAAAAATCCCCTACAAACTCCGCTTCTTTACGAAATTTGTAGGGGAAAAATCAAATGCTTTGTCTTTAAACTATTTTATCAACAAAGCTTAGTACCCATTAGATTCTTGATAACCATCGGACTCTTGGTAACCATTAGATTCTTGAT
>CAZBUZ010000094.1:0-4343 GCA_964495205.1 uncultured Pseudomonadota bacterium
CCGAGCGACTTAACTCTTTCAGTCAACTATTTGGCTTCTTTGCGTAAGTCCTGATCATTAAGAAATTGTAACAAAGCCTTAAAGTAGTTTTCCTCGTCGTCATAAAAACAAAAATGACTGCCTGTTGGGCAAATGTAAGTTTGGGCATTAGGAATCAGCGTTCCCATCTTGCGTATATCGTTTGGATCAATGAGATCACCCTCAGCGCCGATGAGCAATGTGGGAACATGAATTTTTGAAATATCTGACCAACGGTCCCACGTTTTTAAGTTGCCGGTAACTACGAAATCATTTGGCCCTTGCATAAAATCATAAATTTTCTTGTTTTGATGTTGTAATGTTCTGGCAATTGCTTCTGGCTGCGGTGAAAGTTGGCAGTAGCGTTTGTTTAAGTCAAATGATTTTTTGCTTTTTAGCTTATTGATGTACAGCTCATACGACTTCATGCTCGCCGCCATGTTCGAGATTATGAGGCCCTTCAGATGTTGCTGGTATTTAAGGGTATATTCGATGGCTAAGGCTCCACCCCACGAGAATCCATAAAGATAAAATTGGTTGAGATTTAGTGCTTTGCGCACTTCCTCAACTTCTTCACAAAATCGGTTAATGTTCCAAAGCTCGGTATCTGTTGGTTGATCTGAAAAAAATGAGCCTAGCTGGTCATAAAAAATGAGTTGATATCCTGCTGGAGGAAGAAATTGTTCAAAACATTCGAGGTATTCATGTGTTGAGCCTGGGCCTCCATGAAGGAGGAGGATAGGGATGGTTCCCTGCTCAGACCTTTTTGTCCAAACCTTATAACCATTATCCAGGGTGACGTATTGCACATTTTTATTTTGCATAATAAGATCCTTTTTACCTTGTGCTTTAACGCAGCAGAGTGTAAGAATGGCCATAAGTAGCATTGGCCTAAGCCGCTTCATATTTGTTTCTACTGTAAATCGTCATTACATATTGATCAATACACGTGTGCGTTTATTAACTTTAGCAAAAGCAATGTTCTAGTGCACGTGGTTTTTAGGTGAGCAGATACAACCATCCTGGTTGCCATGCCCGGGTCTTTCGCCAATCTTCAGCAAATGCCTGTTGCCAGGTTTTGCTTTTTATCAAAACGTCTAATGCTAACAGGGGAGCTCTATGTGCAACAATAGCGACAAATTTTCCGTTATAGATTTTTTTGAGTGAGCTAAGAAAATTGGCAATTCTCTGTTTTACATCTTTGTAGCTTTCGCTATCGGGAAATCTTTTGATGATGTATTGTTCCTGTCAATTGTTTGATAAAATCCTTAAGTTCGCCGATGTTTTTGTAATGATGGCATGTCCATCCAACCTGCGCCGCTGCTTCAATATGAGATTTTGAGTCGTCGATGAAGGCGATATCCTTCGCTTGAAGCCTGAGGTCTGCTTCAATGTATTTGTAAAATTCTACTTCCGGTTTTATCGCTCCAATCTGATATGAAGAATAAATTTTATCAAAATAAGGGTTAAACTTTTCTTGAAGAATCATCGTGCGTCGCCTATCTTGATTGGTTCCAATGTAAAGTTTGGGGCCTTTGATTGATGTAAGGAGTGGAAGAATTTCCATATTGATTGCTGTATCAGTTTTGAGCCAACATTCGACAAATTTATCAACCGGCAGTGTTATGTTCAACCTTGTAAACACGGTTTTAAAATATTGTTGTGAATCAAGCAATCCTTTGAGAACCAATGACCAATCGCCAGCATAAATTTGCGTCAGCTGGTCCGGTCTAAGGCCAAGATCAGCCTCAATATTTTTTTGCCACAAATACTTGCCCGATCCATCTTTGCCTCCAATGAGAACGCCATCAGCATCAAAAATGATGGCCTTCATAGGCAATGTTCCTTAATTTCTAGGCGTTTAAATGCCTGCGGCTGAGGATTTTTTTCTATGAAAGTTTTTATTTGCAAAGCACAATCACGGGTGCTTGTTTTTGATGTATCAATCGTTAGATCATACTCGTAGCAACTATGTACGACGTTATGTTGGCCACGTGCACTACCAATAATGCGATTGCCTCTTAAGAGCTCTCGTTCTTCAAGAATAGGTAATTGGCATGTAATACCAATAAAGTAAACATCGAACGGGCTTAGCTTAGCAGCAACCTGTTTTAGTAATGAGGCATCCAAACAAACATCGTCTACGATTACATTAAATCCACGCTCTGCCATAAGTCCTATGCATTCGTACATGGTTAGAATATACGTTTTACCTCGAGGGCCCACGTTTAATGTCAGAAATTCGCCGCGATTATCAAAGCCTTGTTCCCAATTCCACATTTCTATTGCCGTTGTTTCTACGTGTTGGTGGGTAGATGGAACCATAGACATAAATTTATCGCAGCCCATCCCTAGGAAGAGATCGTCAAAAATAAGTTGCAGTTCTTTTGCAATGCTTGATTTGCCAGCGCTAGAAGCGCCATTGAGTAAAATTATCATAGTTGCTTGGTCAAATATTTCTTTTTCTTTGCTTTTCCTTGGTTCCACTCAGTATCCAGATCGGTTTGGTTGTGTGCTGCTAATTCCAATAACAGGAAGAGAAGGTCATAAAGCTGGTGGTCAACTGTTGCTTTGTCATTGAGATTTGCTTTGAGGATTACAATTTCCTGTTCAAGAGCCTGGATGATTGTGGCGGGGGGCCACTGGGTTTCTTTGAGGGCGGACATAAATTGTTGGACCTCATTGCGATAATCATTGAAAGACATGATTTGTTCCTTAAGCAATTTTAATAGATCTGTTATGGCTGTCTGCTAGCATGATTTCAGTAATTTTTTTATGTGCTTCTCTGAGCAAAAAATCAGCGCAGGGTTTTATAAGTTCTTGTATATCGTCCCAATGCTCTTTTTCTTCACCTTTGCAAATCGCTCTTGCGCGTTCCATAACAGGGTGATATTTTTCAGGCAAGCGATTAATGGCCCAGCCTGCAGCAGCTGGCTTGGAGCGAATTGCATCGGTTGCTACGGTGCTCCAGATGCGAGCAAGCGTTAATAAGACATTGCGAGTATCACTGTCAAGCTCCAACATTAAATTGGGTAAAGCGTCCCCTATTGCCGTCACAACATCCTTATAAGGAACCGTGCAAAGCAATTGCTCTGGATTGGCACCCAATAGGGTATCGCTGGCTAATAAAATTTGAGTGATGAGTAATGCAAGATCGGGCATTTCTTTTGTTGACCATGGTTCTATATTTCCATGCTCAAATTGTTCGCGTAACCACTCACCATATTGAAAATCAAATCGAGGTGGATAGTGCCAAGGGTTAATTTCAGATTTCTCAACAATCGTCATTTCGATAGGCAGTTCTTTGCTTTTCATATAAATGCCGGAAATTTTAAGCAGGGCGGTCACAAGCTGAGCCTTTTCATCGTGTGTTGTTGCTCTATTTGAGACAACGAATAAGTCGATGTCGCTATATTTTTGAAGCCCGCCTACTATTGCTGATCCGTATAAATATATTCCAAGCAGATCTTGCCCTAGAATCTCCTTAACTAAGGTGAGGCACTTATGAATTTGCTTGGTTGCGTTTGAATCAAGTATTGATGTTGCGTTGCGCTTCATGCGACGGGTTTCCTTTGGGGCATACTCTGTTATTTTGGTGCATACAGGACGATAGAAGTGTATTTGTTCTGTGTCTCCTTTAGAACTATTTAGATAGACTTATAGCATCTAGTTTTTTATGGAGTGTTGCGATAACTTGGTGAATGTTTTTTGTGTTTATTTTTTCAACGCTGGTTATTTCATAAAACTGGATATTTTTTATACCGATGAATGAGAATACTTTTTTGAAGTATTTTTTGATGCAATTGCCAGCCCATAAAACTTTGGCAATCCATGGCATGCCCATGGTGGTAACGATAAGCATTGCTTTTATGTGATGAAGCGGTTTTGGATAAACTCCTTGTTGTTGTGTATAGGCAAAGCGCGTGAGTATATCAATCCATGCTTTAAGGATTGCCGGGCAGGAGAAACAGTAAACAGGAAAAACGAGAACAACTGCATCAGCCTCGAGAAACTGTTGTTTGATTGTTTGAACAAAAGGATAATCGTCAAAAGTTTTTGTTGTGGTTGAGTTTTCTTGTGTCGCTTGCAGGTAGAATGGAAGTTCGGCGTGATGTTGGTAGAGGTCGATGCTGGTTACCTGGTGGCCATTTGCCTGAAGGTGTCTAACCGTGTTTTCAAAAAGATGGTGATTTAAGGAATTTTTTTTATCGTGTGCAAGTATGGTTAAAATATTCATAGAATTTTCTCGCGCTTAAAAATTGAACATAAATACAGGACTTACGCAAAATTTGAATAAAATGAATTGACGCTTTAAAAGACATAGG
>CAZBUZ010000095.1:0-4323 GCA_964495205.1 uncultured Pseudomonadota bacterium
CTGCTGGATCTGTGTTTGCCGTTGCTGTAAAAGTCGACCATGATGGTGTTCCTTCTTTGCCCGGTACTTCCAGAAATTTACCGTTTGCAGCGTTTTTGATGCTTACTTTGGTGCCAGCAGGAAGGCTGTTCAGTTCTTCTGCTGTTAGTTGGCCATTGATGCCTGAACCTTTGCCGGTATTTAATATGTCATAGAGATCACTTGCATATGAATTGGTCGTGGTTATTCCTAAGAATAACACGAGGCTTAAAAGCCACACATTTTTTCTCCTAATTAAACTCCTTCTTAAAATTAGAGGGCCAAAAGACAGCACAAATCACACCGTTACTCTTTATTATATTACCAAGACGGCGTGTCTATTTGTCAATGGTTTTTGTTGGGCGATGTTTTGTCTGAGTTCAATGCATGCATTATGCCACACGATATGCATTTGGCTTGGTTGTTGGAAAAATTAAGGGTTACTTCAAAAATTGTTGAATGATGTTAAAAATATCTCTAAATAGTTTGTCTGGTTGTGTGAAGTCGGCTTGGACTTCTCCTTTTATATTCTTTCCTAGCACCGTTGCTGTGATCGCAAGTTTCGGTAATTTTCCTTTTTGCAGAAGCTCCATGAGGCTGAAGTCAAGCTCGACTTTGCGGAGCGTAAAGATTTTGTTGAGCTCAGCAATTGTTGATGCGCCTAGGTCTGCTACATCCGTGACAGTTTTGCGTGCTAAGCCAACGGCGGTACGTGCCAATCTTAATGATTCTCTGGCGGCAAATAATTCAGTTTCTTTTTTGGTAATTTCTGCATCTAAGTTTCCGCTTACGGTTCCAACTGCTATTTTTGCAGCTTGCAGCGCGACCATGGCGGCTTTGTGCGCGACCCATTTTGCTGCAATGTTGGCCTTAAGAGCTGCTTGTTGTGCCCCTGCTTGAATTAGGTTAGCCCAGCTAACCTTGATGCTATCATGCTGTTTTTGTAAAGCGTCAATCTCATTGTTGATTTTATCAACTTCTCTTTGCGCGTTTTTGAGCTTTACTACTGCATATCCACCAAGTCCGTGGGCTCGTTCTTTGTATAGTTTGTTAACCTCTTCGGTTAATTTTTTTACTTTTTCTTCTTCTTCTTGTAGCTTTTGTTCGAGTGGTAGTAACTTTTCAGTAACCCCTTGTTTAACATTGTATGCGATTTGGCGAACCCCGTTTTCTAGAAATGCTTTAAAATCATCCTTGAAGTGGCCATGAACAATAAAGTCTTCAAGCATGAGCAGGCTTTGCCCGATTGATTCCGCACGTAGTTCCAGAGAGACTTTTTCCCCTGCAAGTGTGGTTTTGATCAGGAGTTTAGCTTTTTCAAGATCAAAGCGAATTTCGATCTCACCGCTTGAGCCGAGAGGACCAAGATTGGAAAGTGCTTTAAAATTGCCTGATATGAAAAATTCTTGTTTGTTAAGGCTAATCTCAAATGAAAAAGTAGGGCCATCATCATCTGTGCCGGCTATTTTATCATAGCCGGCTCCTGATATTTCAAAAAGATCTCCTATTCTAATTTTAGGTAGGCCTCCTTTTGCTATGATGCCGTCCAACGAAAGTGAAAGTTCAATCTTAGCAAAGAGGCTTTTTCCTTGTTGTGGATCAAGGATTTTTAATGGATTTGGTATGCTTGCTTGGCCAGCAAAGGTGATACCAGGGTCAATGAATATTTGTCCTATCTTTGTGCCTAGTGGGCAGAAGTAGAGTTCGCCCATGAGGCCAAACTCTCCCATCTTTTCTACCCCCTTGATAAAATCTGGTGGAATTTGTATTCCTAAATCACGAGCGAAATAAAGAAGATCCTGTAGGCGTATCATTTCTTTGTTTACGTAGCCAGTTTTAGGATCTGTAGCTTCTCTTATAAGTTTTGCGATAAGCGTTGTGTTCCAGAAGTCGGTAGAAAGTTGCGTTGTAACTTGCGTTACTGCTTCACCAACTTTAAGTGTCCCGGTAATGCCAAAATTATTTGGAAGAAGTCCGGTAAGCCACGAGGTAACGGTGCCGATTGCTGAGGTTGCGGTAGCTCCTCCGCTAATAACACTTGCTCCGCTTCCCACTACGGTGCCTGCTCCTGTTGCAACTGTGGCCGCTCCTCCTATAACTGTTCCTGTTCCACTAACCGCGGCAACGCCTCCTCCGGCTGCTGCCCCAACACCTGTTACGGCTGTTGCAGCTCCGCCGCCTGCGCCAGCAACTGTTCCTCCCGTGCCTACTACTGTACCACCGCCGCTGACCACTGTGCCACCACCTGAGGCGGCTGTGCCGCCGCCTGATACGAGTGTTACTCCGCCTGTTACAATAGTCATTAGGAGTGCTAAGATTTTTTTAAGGTCATAGCCAACTTCTATGCCGACATTCTCAATAGCGAGACCTTCTTTTTTGAGCCCTAACCTGGTTGCAATACCCAGTGGATTGTTCCATGTGCCAAGCATGCTTCCAGATACATCCAGCATGAGGCCGTTTAATTCTATTGCTCCGGCAAAGGCTAATGGATCGTCTTCTGGTACGGGTTTTACTATCAATTCAAGTTTGCCCCCAATTGTTGGGCCTGCACCGTTGATGTAGAGCGCAAGGTTGCCTCCTTTGAGCGATGGTCCATTTGGGATTGTGAGAATATCAACTTGCCGTTTGCTCAATATCATTTGCAGCGAAAGGCTCGTGAAAGTTAACCCGAGAGAACCAAAGACCTTAACTCTATCGGGAATAAACATGAAGGGCGGCATATTTTTTAAAACAAAAAGTGCTTTCTCATCTTTTACAAATCCAAGCATAAATTCCCAAAAGGGAACATCTGCTACCACGTTGATACCCCGAACCATCTGTATGTTGAGCTCTGGGTCAAAATAGTGTTTGGTAGAAAGGATGAGAGCTCCGCCAAACATTTTCATGTCTTCAATGAAGGTTCCTCTTGCTTGAGGGAAGATATTGGTGAGTTTCCATCCATCATCGAGGAACGCTTTAAGGATAATGCCTTTTGGGGCTACATGGAGTTGTCCTCTGAAGGGGACGTTTAGGATTGAACATGTTCCTTCGACAAAAAACTTTAAGGGTCTTAGGTTGATGCCTAGGCCGAGGTTAGAAAGTTCAATGCCATCAAGTACGGGGATTCCTTTGAAGGGTTTTATCTTTGCATCCTGTTGTGATTTGGCGCTAAATTTTATGTTGCCAAGTGCACTGATTTCAAGGGTGGTGACCAGGTCGACTAGGTCAAGTTTTACGGGGAGTGTCTTGGCCAGTCGTGAAAAATCTGTTGTGCCGGTAAGTGTTAAGATTGGTGCGTGTCGTATAAAGTTATCAAGCGAGATCTTTATGTTTTTTGTGACGATCGTGTCAAAAATAGTGTTTTTAAAAAGAGGAACGATTTTAGAGAGGCTGAGTTCTTGAATGGTTAATTCTGCAAAACCTGCAAGGTTATTCAGGCCAATGGTGATTTCGCAGTCATTTGTCGAAAACAGTGAGATCGGAGTTGATAGCGTTGGGGTTTCATCGGTAAAGGAAAGATAGAGTTTGTTTATAGCGATTCTTTTCCAAGGGGTTAGCGGGATGGTTAGTGGAGCTTCTGTTGAGAGTTCAAGAGAAACTTCTTGGCCTTGAATGAATTCCTCCAGCTGAATGGTAAAGTCGTATTTGTTAAAAAGTTTGGCTATGCCGGAGATTTGTAACCATTTTTCGCTGGAGAATTCAGCATTGGTAATGTTTAGAAAAAGTGGCCCTATTCTTGTTTTTTCTGCCTTTTGCAGCGTTCCTGTAAAATGGTAGTTTTGTGTGGTAAGATCAACTTTTCCCTTAAATAAAAAAGTTCCAATGTGAGGTATTTCAACGTTGAATTGTAAATCTTTGCCGGTCACTGTTGCTTCAGTAAATTCTTCATCTGTTACCTGCGGTGCAATTGTTCTTATGTCCTCTAGGATGTTAATTTCATTCTCTATTTCATGTTCGATGTTTGCAATTTCAGCATCTTGCTGTGCTTCATCATCTATCCCTAGTTGCTCAATTATTTCCTCCGGCAGTTCTGGCTGTATTTGTTCAGCGATTTGAGAATTTGCATACAAAAAGAGGGTGATCATGAGGAGCAAAAGTGCCACAGTTTTTGTATGGCTGAATTCGATTTTATTACAGATCATGACTTTCCCTCTTTTTAGTTTGGTTCGGCAGTTTGCTCTATTAGACCTCTTGCATAACCCGATAAAACACCCGTCGCCCTTCGGGCGGTGGATTCGACTACGCTCACCACGAACGGGTGTTTTATGATTCGTTCGCCCTGAGCGAAGCCCTTCTTAGGGCGAAGTCGAATGGGTGCGAACGCTT
>CAZBUZ010000096.1:0-4273 GCA_964495205.1 uncultured Pseudomonadota bacterium
GCAATGCCCATGCAAACAACAAAAACAAAAGCACCCAAAAACGCACAATCTTCATACTCACCACTCCCTTATAAAAAATACTTATCTCAAAACCTTTCGCGGTTTCGCGCCCTGCGCAGGCGCAATAACGCCGTCAAGTTCAAGTTTTTCAATAAGACGCGCTGACCGATTGAACCCGATCCTAAAATAGCGTTGTATCATCGAGATTGATACTTCGTCATTCGTTTTGACAAACTCGAGCACGTCTTTATACAAGTCATCCTGATAATCTTCAACACTTTGCCCACTTGATGCACGCAATACTTCATTCAGATCAAGATAAGAAGGCTCTGCCTGATCACGCCACCAATCAGCTAAGTTATGAATTTCTTTATCAGAAACATATGCACCATGAATACGCACAACATCAGGCGAACTCGCGTTCAAATACAACAAGTCGCCGCGGCCAAGTAATTTCTCAGCACCCGTCGCATCAAGAATGGTGCGCGAATCAACCTTGGATGATACACGGAATGCCACGCGGCTGGGAAAGTTAACCTTGATAAGCCCCGTCACCACATCGACCGATGGCCGCTGCGTTGCCACAATCATATGGATGCCCGCAGCACGCGCCATCTGCGCGATACGTACGATTGCTGTCTCAACTTCTTTACCCGCCACCATCATAAGATCAGCCAGCTCATCAATCACCAAAACTAAAAATGGCATACGCGACAACTGATTACCATCGCGATCAACCGGCACATCCTGCCGCTCAAAAAGTTTGTGGTATTCTTGAATATTGCGCACACCGGCCTTGGCCATGGTCTCGTAGCGTTCCTCCATGTTCTGGCACACCCATTTAAGAACAGCTGATGCACGCGCAGGTTCAGTCACAATCGGGAAAAGCAAGTGCGGGATATCGGCATAGGGTGTAAATTCAAGGCGCTTAGGGTCAACAAGAATCATGTTCATCTTATCAGGCGTTATTGCATTCAAGAGACCTGCAATCATCGCATTCAAGCCAACCGATTTACCAGCACCAGTCGCACCACCAACAAGCAAGTGCGGCATACGCACCAAGTCATGAACAACTGGTTTGCCCACTACATCAACACCAAACACAAGCGGCAAGGCAACAGGAGCCTCGCGATATTCTTTGCTCGAAAGCACCTCAGAAAAATACACATCCTGACGAATAGCATTGGCTATCTCAAACCCAACAACATCCTTGCCCGGAATCGGCGCCAAGATACGAATGCTCGTAGCGGTCAACGCCATCGCAAGATCGTCTTCAAGCGCGGTAATCTTGCTAATCTTGCTATCAATATCAGGTTTGTACTCGAACAGGGTAATGAGTGGCCCGGTTTTGACCGCCGTCACTTTACCCTTCACGCCAAAATGCAATAATTTTTTTTCAAGCAATTGCGCACGCGCCGCCACCTCTTGCTCAAGGCCAGCGGGACGTTTTTTTTCACGTGGAGCCGTAAAAAGAGAAGCATCAGGAAGCGTAAAAACTTTTGGCACACTCGCCGTCGCGTCATGCAGCTTTTTGAGAAGATCGGGGTTTGCCAACCAATTTTTCTTAAGCACCGCATTAGCAAACCGATACACAAATCCCTTGAGCATACGGCGCGGCTCACTGGCAATACGAATCTGAACCATCGCCCAACAATCAATAACCTGCGACTTAATCGCTGGCGTTGTTTGCCCTTCAGCAACTATCGGCTTAACGGATGCATGCCCTTCAGCAACTGATCCCCAAAACGCCAGATCGGCAACGAGGGGATCTTCAATTTTCTGTGCTTGTTGTGGCGCAATAGGTTCTGAACACTTGCGCCTTATTTTTCGCCACAACCACGATACAGTTGCTACAATACTCGATGTAATACTCGTCCATATCGCCACGAGCACGAATCTCACCCCGCGCCCAAAAAATCTAAAGAGCGGCATAAGCGGCATACGCGTCAGCACAATAATTCCAATCCATAAAACGGTACCCAAAAAGATAAGCGATCCCTGAACCCCAAACGAAGTGGTAAAAAAACGCCCGAGCCACGCACCAATAAACCCACCCGGCACACTACGCGTAACATCAATGCGCAACTGAGCACACAAGGCCGTCACCGATAACGTAACGAAAAAAAGTGAGATAATTCGTCCACGCTCCTGCTTGAGCGGAATGCCATTGAACAGAAGTAATGCCAAAATCCCAACGCTCGCTAAAAACAAAAACGCTGCCGAACCAAATAAAAAGAAAAAAAGCGCAGCAGCCTGAGCACCAACCACACCCGCCCAGTTGGTGGTTTTGCCATACTTGTTTGCGTAGTGAAATAAAGTGTTATCGTTGGGATTAAATGAAATGAAAGCAATAGCAAGAAAGACAAACACCGCACACAACGCAACCGCAACAATCTCACGCTTATAGCTGTGCTTCACCGGTTGCGATTTAACCATAGACTTTTCTTTTTTCTTCCAAAACATGGGCGCCTCCTTGGAACCTCTTGAGCTCACCAAATAATACATTTTAGTGTAAAAGGCTGCGCGCTTTATTTTCAATACTTCACCATAAGTCATACCGTCCACGCAACCCCACAAACATTTCACCCTGAAACCCACTTCGCCAAATTTATCATTTTCTCCTGGTTTTTATTTTCTATTTTGACTTTTACAATCAGGAGATCATGCTGATAAATAATAAATTGAAATTATTTGTCTTTTTGCCCAGGAGGTTATTATGAAAAGATTCGTTGTATTCTACCGCTCTATTTTGCTCATACTTCTCACCACATCAACAGTCTTTGCCATGGAACAGCAACCAACACCAAACCCAGGTACAAGATTTGCCGATTTCATGCAGGAACAAGAACAAGTACAAACTCGCCGCAAACGCAGGCGAACAGGATTATTAAGCAAGCTTAGCTCAATAGCAGCTTCTATTTTTCATTGCAAAAACCAAACGCAAACAGTACCAGAACCTCCTCCTGCAGAACCAATGCCAATACCACAACCAACCATACGAGAGCGCATCATCAGTGGTCAAACAAATTTTGCCAACCAAGACCTTCATGGAGAAGACCTTAGTAATCTTGACCTTCGTCATTGCAATTTTGATAACGCCAACTTGACAGAAGCGTCTTTAGTAGGCGCTAACTTAAGCAATCTCAGACTAAACAGCACAAATCTAACGCAAGCAAATTTATCACACGCAAAATTAAATGGCGCAACACTATCACAAGTTACCCTTGTCGAAGCAAACTTAACCAACGCCGAAATGAACGGAACAATAGCGCAACAAACAGATTTATCTAGAGCTTTACTCATAGGAACTCATCTTAATAACATCCGCATCACCGACAACTCAAAGCTCATTGGTGCAACATTGTGTAACCTAAGCTTCCGTAATGCATTCATAGATAACATCAATTGCTCATTTGCCAAATGCAGAAATATCAATTTCATTAACAGCACGATTCAATTCACCGATATGAAGCATCTATGGTGGCCAACGGCGACTGAAGAGCCAGGACCGGCTCAATCTATATGGTTCAATGAAACCACACTGCTCTTTGTAGATTTTGATAACTCAAATTTTATAAATTTTCGCATATTTAATTCAGGGAAAATGGGCACGGGTCTCAATTTTGCTCACACAGAAATAAGGGAAAGCTGTTTCATAGGACGAAAAATCTCTTCCTTATCACTGGCGCCTCAAGAAAGGATCCCAGAGCTTCGCTGCATTGATAATGGATTAACATTTAAAATGCGCTGTTTATTAAACATCGCCACAAAGTTTGACTCAACGGTTGACCAAGATTTCCCTCTCATAAATAGCGCCTTTGCTTATGCAAATTTTAAGTATGCAAAACTCATCAGAACTTCTTTTAGCAACATGGCATTTTGTGATTGTGAGCTTGACTACCTAGATCAAATAGATGGCTCAGAATTTAGTAATATCTACTTTTTTTATCCAAAACTTCAAACAACACCCCCTCTTACCGGTGATCAAGTTATTCAAATGCTTCAAAGCTCAGCTGATGCTAATCCCGCAACAACCGAAAATCGATCGCATAAAAATACTGGGCGCATACTGAAAACACATGGCGCTCGCGTCAACAAAGAGTGCGCCCCAGATTTTGAAGTCTTTTGGGGCCGCCAGCCAAACCTACTCGAACAACTTTTACAAACGGCACAACATTCAGCAATTCAAACGGCAGCTCAACTTGCCATAAGAACGGTTCTCCCTTAATTAACGAGAATCAATGGAGGTTATCATGTTTAAATATCAAAAAAG
>CAZBUZ010000097.1:0-4236 GCA_964495205.1 uncultured Pseudomonadota bacterium
CTCCCGCCAAAGTAAAGTCAGCCAAAATAACACCAAGCAAAGAACAGCAACCCATCACACCCCGCAAAGAAATCCGAACCCCATCAGTTGGCGGCAAGCGCGAACAACGCATCATGTCCCTCTTTCAAAATAAAATCGCTCCAATCGCCGAGAGCCTTTTCGGACTCGTGGAAAGCAAAGAAACGCAGCAGCTTGTTGAAACGGCTAAGAAAAAACGCTTGGAACGGGAAAAGGCAGTAGCAGCCAAAGCGGCGCGTGGCGCGCCCGGTAGACCACGCTACGGATCGGTCGGCGGCACAGGCGGCCGCGGCTATGGCGGCGCGCCCGGCAGAGCATTTGATGGTGGCTGGGGCTCCGGTGGATTCGGTGGTGGCGGTTTTGGTAAACCCAGCTGGTCACCAACAAGCGGTCCCTCGGGATGGAAGCCAAGCACCACAGAAGCCAAGCCAAGCAAAATGGAAACGCCAAGCACCGCCACAACACCTGAACCAAAAAAAAGCGATGACAGCGGCGGGCGCTACTCGGCACCTGAGGAAAAGAAAAAGGATGAGTTGGCCAAAGAAAAAGCTCAAATAGAAAGTCTGAGCAAAACAATACGCAGCCTTTTGAGTAGATGGACGACAAAACTCAACGATGCGCCAACAGCTCAAGCCAAAGCTCGTGTTTTTGACGAACTAGAGGATGCTGGCATTATAGCACAACTCAAAAAAGCATTCGACGAGCGCAAGCCGTTACTCGCCCATTTATCAGAACCAGAACAAAACGCCATCAAAGAGCAAGAAAAGCAAGCGTGGAGAAATTTCTTCAACCATGATCCTGATTTTTATAAGGTTCATTTGGCAAAAACGATTAAGGCGCAGATAGCGGGAGGAACTCCTATTAATGCAGCATTAACACAAACGCAAGCAATAGGAGGAGGAGGAGGAGTTCATGCGCCAACGCCTCAAGGTGCCCGCCAACTGCGCAAGCTCAAAGGCAATCTCGACCTTTTGCTCTCCAAAATCACGACGCAACACCCAACCCTAACCAACTTGCAAAGCAACCTCGCAAATGCACTAGCCACACCGCATAATCCCGCAAGGGCGGCAACCCAACCGACGACTGCCAATTTAGATACCGAACTCGATGCTATCGGTGAGCATCATTTTGCCGAAACCGCATACCCAGGCTTCAGGCGCGACGTCGAAGCATTCCTCGGCATCACAGCTCCATAACCAATCGCCACTAGTACATCAAGACAAAAAGCCCATCGCTAGAAGCTTTCGCAACACTGACGATGGGCTTTGATTTTTAATCCCCGCCGACACACCCCTCCTCCTGAAAATACACACTTTCTCCAAATCCTTGCACCCACAACCCCCTTTTTGTTATGGTGAACAAAGAATAGTTCGCATTGAAAGGAGAATTGATACCATGCATCCTCATAAGGCATTTATTAAGATTTTAGTTCTCAAGGTCTTATTCCTTATCGGTCTGGTTAGCTTTGTCTTCACGCTGGCAAAAACATTTAAGGTCTAAAAAAGGAGCACTCACCCTTACCGAAAAACCAACGAAACCACAAACACACTAAGCGGCGCACGGCTTGTTCCGACGCCGCTTTACTTTTTTAAGCAATAATTGACAATTTGAATATGCAAAGAATAAAATAAAGATGATACAACATAAAGTCTTTTAGAAAAAAATCTAGAAAATAAGGAGGGGGAATGAAATTACGAAATCTTGCGCTGGGGCTTCTCGTTATATCACTGGGAAGCTCAACAGGCGCATACAATAAAATTAATGAAAAACACCCGCGACAAAAACAAGGTAAACAAGCAAAAAAAACAATGCCCGGCCGAAAAAGTATAAGGCAACAACAAGCCATTACCGTACGCAATGCCCTAATCGCAAGCAAAGCATACCTGCAACAATTGCGCACACGCCACAAGCTCAACCTGCCAGCGGATGAAGAAACAAAATTACTCACGATAACCCGCAATCTCATCTACCACAAGGCTGGAAACGAAGATCCAGCAACTACGCTCAAGGTGAGTGATTGGATTAAAATAAAAAAAGCGCTTAAAAAATACCTGAAGATGATGTATCCCGAAAAATTTAATTCAAAAAAGCGCAAACACAAGCGCCAGGCTAAGCAGAATGGCATATTGATTCCTCACCGACAAGCCAAGCGATCTATCAGGGCAACGATAAAAGACTACCTCATCAACAGTTGCCAAATCACCGACCCCCAAGTCGTCTACCAACACTGGAAAGCGCTTAAACCCATGATCAACAAAAAACTTGATTTGGCAAGCATCCCCGCCAATGGGAGTGGTATGGTTGTCCCTGTATCCGTCATAGCCAACATCATCGCAGCTGCCCGACAAGCACTCGCCAACCAAGGAATTAAATTACAGCCAAAGGCAACAAAAAAAGTTATAAAAAAACAACCCGAAGATGCTATGAAAGGCCTAAAGAACAAACGCAGTAAGCAGCGAACTACCACAACGCGTCGACCACGACGTCGCTCTTATCACAGCAGAAAAGCTGTTGAAATGCGCATTTCGCTTACTCGCGCAGAAGCAATCGTTATCAAGCATTTGAAAAAAGTCTTAAAAAATGCTGCCAACCGAGAATTCCTGCGCAAACAAATTATGAGCCAAGTAAAGCAAGAAGCAACGCAGAAAGGCCTTGTTTTTCCACGGGTTGTTGATGCCATCATTAAACAGGAAGTTGCGAAATTCAAAACCGTGCAAGAACAGTTTACAGAGACTCCTAAACCAAATAGTAGTGCAAAAAAAAGAATTAACCGCTCGTTTGAATTAGCAATCTTAGAAATGCGCGATTTATAATTTTTTTCTCATCCCCCAAAAAGCGCGAACGGATATATCAAAAGACCGCTCGCGCTTTTCGTTTATTTTATACGAAGGATTAGCGCGTACTCAGCACATCAGCACAACGCGTGCAAAGTTGATCTTCTCGCGTAGTCTCCTCCCACTGCCAGCAACGCGGACATTTAACACCGACAGCATGAGCAACACTCACAGCAAGCCATGGTAAATCAGTTACCCCCAGCTCAGCAGGGTTCGATGCAAACATCACCTGCGAAACGATAAACCAGTCTTTGAAAAAGCGTTTCACATCATCACGTCCACGTAACTCATCAACAAAACGTTCAATCAAAGCGCCCTCATCAGATTCTTTATCAATATAAATCGTTAGTTGCGCTTCAAGCGGATGCTTAACCAAGCCTTCTTCGCGCTTACGTTCGATCGCCTTGAGCACCGCATCACGCATTTGCTCAAGTGCTAACCAAATCGCGCCCAAGCGAACGGTCGCTCCAGGCGATGCTTGATCACCCTGCGCATCCTCCGCCAGCATTCCCCACACATCAAAGGTCTGCACAAATGATTGCAAATGGATCGATTCATGGCGGGCCGGCTGATAAAAATTGGCAAGTTCTTCAGCCATAAAAGACAGGATCGGTGCCATTAAATGCGTCAATACATCAAGAATGTGATAAATAACCGTCTGGCCAGAGCGGCGCAGTTTGCTATCCGCCTTTTCCACGTACAATCGGTCTTTGAGAATATCAAGGTACAATGCACTCAATTCCTTGGTACAATAGTTGTTCAAGGTCTGCACCACCGTTGGAAAATGGTACGCGGCATAGGCCGCCCGCACCTTCTGTGATACTTCATGGAGCCTGCTCAGGGCAAACTGATCAATAGCAAGCATATCTTTGATATCAATAGCATCTTTGGCAATATCAAAGTCATACAGATTTGATAACAAAAAGCGGCTCGTATTGCGCATCTTACGATACATCTCAGCAACGTTGGCGAACAGCTTATCAGAAACCACGACATCGCCTTCATAGTCAACACTCGCCACCCATAGACGCAAAATATCGCGGCTGTATTTCTTGATAATTTCTTGCGGTGCAATAACGTTACCGATTGACTTAGACATTTTACGGCGGTTCTCGTCAACGGTATAGCCATGTGTTAAAATCGCGCGCATGGGAGCATGATCCGTTAGCACCATGCCACAAAGCAATGAGCTCTGGAACCAACCGCGATGTTGATCTGATGCCTCCAGATAGAGGTCTGCCGGCAACCCAAGGTCTGAATCTTTTGCAAGAACAGCCTGGAAGCTAATCCCTGAATCAAACCACACATCCAAAATATCACGTTCTTGTTTAAACTTATCCAACGCTTTGTTTCCGCATTTTTCACAACACATATCTGAAGACAA
>CAZBUZ010000098.1:0-1557 GCA_964495205.1 uncultured Pseudomonadota bacterium
TCTTGATTTTTTAATCATTGATGAAGCTTCTATGATAGATGTTTTTTTGATGCATTCGGTGCTCAAGGCGCTTAAGGCGCATGTTCACCTTGTGCTGTTGGGTGACGTTGATCAGTTGCCATCGGTTGGTGCGGGTAACGTGCTCAACGATATCATTGCCTCGGGCAAAGTTGAAGTGGTGCGGCTGACGCAAATTTTCAGACAAGCACAAGATAGTATGATCATTGTTAACGCGCATCGGGTGAACCATGGTGAGTTTCCGCAGTCGCCACAGCCTGGATCAAAAAAAGATTTTGCATTTATCAAAGAAGATACGCCTGAAAATACCTTCGCCTTGTTGCGCGATATTTACACGCGGCGATTGTCTGCCGCTGGGATCTCTCCAGAAGATTCAATTGTGCTTGTTCCTATGAACCGCGGTACCGTGGGAACGCAACGGCTTAATCAGGAACTGCAGATGATTCTTAATCCCGGGGCAGATGAACAAAAACAAATCATGCGGTTTGGGACGGTATATCGTGTTGGGGATCGGGTTATGCAAATTCGCAATAATTATGAAAAATTT
Organism: uncultured Pseudomonadota bacterium; assembly: GCA_964495205.1. Taxonomy (GTDB): domain Bacteria; phylum Babelota; class Babeliae; order Babelales; family RVW-14; genus GWF2-38-10. Next base: position 566 of record CAZBUZ010000098.1, read on the forward strand.
GTTTTTAATGGGGACATTGGAAAAATCGGTTCGATTGATCACGTCGAACAAAAGTTGATGATTTGTTTTGGCGATCGTGAATTGGAATATGATTTTGCTGAATTGAATGAGTTAGTGCTTGCGTATGCTGTTTCTATTCATAAAAGTCAGGGCTCAGAATTTCAGGCCGTGATTATTCCTATTTTTATGCAGCATTTTATTCTTTTGCAACGTAATTTAATTTACACGGCCATTACACGAGCTAAAAAATTGTGTATCCTCATAGGGCAAACCAAGGCAATTGCCATGGGTATTAAAAAGGACAAAGGGGTTGTGCGGACAACATTTTTAAAAGAATTTTTAACGAGCGATTTAGCGGCTCGGTAAGGACTGATGATGAACAATATCGATAATGGATTGGTTGCCTCAAAGCCCCATGTAAAGTATCGTAACATTATTTTTGATCTAGGTGCGGTGCTCATTTATTTTAGTGCCAAAGACATTATTAATGATGTTTTTAAGGATGAAGAACGCAAGCCGCACGAGTTGTTTGAGGCGATGAAGACCAATGAATGCTTGGACTGGGATCGTGGTTTGCGCACTCCGTACGAAGTTGCGGAACTGTTGTCAGGGCAGTACAATAAGGAACAATTAAAGCGCTATTTGTTAGCGATTCCTGATTATCTTTATCCACTTGAACATGGATTGGATTTGTTTCGATCCATTCGTCAAAAAGGCTACAAAACCTACGCCCTTTCCAACATCGCGCAGGAATGCCATGCTAAAATAGCTCAAGCTGGATTTTTCAAAGAACTTGATGGGGCGGTGTTATCATACCAGGTTAAGGCAGCCAAACCTGATGCTGCCATTTATCAAACGCTTCTTGATCGTTATGCATTGAAAGCTGATGAATGTTTGTTTATTGATGACTTGCCAGAAAATATTGCGGGTGCAAAGGTAATGGGTATAGATGGCATTATTTTAACCTCCCATGAACAAGTTATTAATGAATT
>CAZBUZ010000098.1:1657-4209 GCA_964495205.1 uncultured Pseudomonadota bacterium
GTTGCGGCTTTAGGATTTATTCTTTCTTTTATGGAGCGGCCAACGGGAGCGTGGGATTTGTGTAAAAAATCATTGTATGCTCTGCTAACAACGTGGTGCGCTGGAGGAATTATAAGTTGGATTTGTCGGCCTGTGGCTGCATTGCTTGTGAATTTGTTTTATAGCGATGACCAAGGCGTTGTGTGTAATAATAAATTGATTGAGCAGTGGCTCAATGATTTTTTAAAACAGTGGCCGCAAAACAAGGCAAAAGTGTTACCAGCATCGCAGGAGTTTTTTGATGCGTGGTATGAGCTTTATCAAAAAAACGGCAATGAGATTGTTTTGTCAGATTATGAAGCACAAGCATTTATTGTACAGCTTCTCTCTTCTCTGCTACGAGATCAAAAAATAGTTGTACTTGATGCTTCTGTCCCTGTGTAGCCCGCTAATAAAAGAGGACGCTTGTGAAAAATAGCAATGATAAATGCCTGCAGGAATGTACCTTTGTTATTCTTGGTGGAACAGGAGATTTGAGTCGACGCAAGTTGCTTCCTGCAATTTATAAACTAGTTGCTCATGAGCGCGTTTGTAGATTTTCGGTTGTGCTTATCTCCGCATCTGAAACAACAGCGCAGGTTGTTCTAGATCAGGCGCGTAGTTTTATTAGTAATGTTGATGACGCCGTTTGGCAACGGTTGGTTGCGGCAACCTATTATCATCAAATGGATTTTAATGATGAAGAGGGCTATGCATTATTGCGTGATGCATTGCATGTTATTGAAAAGAAACATGAACTTAAAGGTAATCGCATTTTTTATTTGGCAACAATGCCTAACCACTTTGATGTTATTACAAAAAATTTTGCCAAATACGGTATCGTTCCCACTGATCCCGGGTGCCATCTAGCAGGGCAAGAACCATGGGCGCGTGTTGTGTATGAAAAGCCTTTTGGGAATGATTTAGCATCAGCCCGAAGACTGAATAAAAGCATAACGCGAGCTTTTTGTGAGCGCTGCGTGTTTCGTATCGATCATTATTTGGGTAAAGAACTTGTTGGTAATATTGCTTTTGTGCGTTTTACCAACCGGGTATTTGAGCCCTTGTGGAACCATAAACATATTGAATCGGTCCATATTAATTTGCGCGAGACTCTGGGCGTTGAGGGGCGTGGTGCTTTTTATGATACCTATGGTGCGCTTAAGGATATGGTACAGAGCCATATGTTGCAGATGCTTGCACTTGTTGCGATGGAGGCGCCTGCTCATTTAACAGCAGAGTACATTCGAGCGGCAAAAGCTGCAGTACTTAAACGTGTAACCGTTGAAGCTGCGGTTTTTGGTCAATATGATGGGTATCGTTCGGAACCTTCGATTAGTCGCGATTCTTCAACAGAATCTTTTGTCGGCGTGCGATTGAAGGTGCGCAATCGTCGTTGGCAAGGCGTGCCATTTTATCTCGAAACAGGAAAATGTCTTGACAGAAAAGAGACGAGTATTGTCATAAAGCTTAAGCCGGTTAAATGTCTTTTGGATTTTTGTCCTGCTATGACAAATACACTGACGATTAACATTGCCCCCAATGAAGGCTTTTCCTTGGGGTTGAATGTAAAGATGCCTGGAGTGGCAAATCAAGTGCAGCCAGTTTCTATGGATTTTTGTCACAGCTGTCTGTTTGGACCGAATACGCCAGAAGCATATGAGGTTTTGCTTGCTGATGTTATCAAAGGTGACCAGGCGGCATTTTTACGTGCTGATGAGATTGAGTTGGCTTGGAAAGTTGTTGCTCAAGCCCAGGCTTTTTGTGAGCCGTTGTACCATTACAAAAAGGGAAGCACAGGCCCGGCTGAGATTGAAAAATTGTATGCAAAGGAATAAAACCGATGAACATAGGGCTTATTGGATTAGGTCGCATGGGAACGGCTATTGCTTGGCGGTTACTCAATGCGGGACATGCGGTGATAGGCTATGATTTTAATGCTGCGGCTGTTGCGGACTTAAAAAACATAGGTGGTGTTGCGGCGGCAAATATTGGGGCTGTTGCCGAACAGGCTCGTGTTATATGGCTTATGGTTCCAGCGGGCAAGCCCGTTGATGATGTGTTAGCACAACTCTGGCCGAACTTAAAGGCTGGTGATATTCTCATTGATGGTGGCAATAGCAATTTCAAAGATTCTGTCCGTCGTTACGATGAGATGAAAAAAATAAATGTTTATTTTTTAGATTGTGGTACATCGGGTGGCGTTCATGGCAAAGAACTTGGGTTTTCGCTTATGATTGGCGGCGATAAGGACGCATACACTGCTATTGAGCCGCTGTGCACAGCATTGGCGGCCGATCATGGATATGCATATATGGGGCCATCAGGTGCTGGTCATTATGTTAAAATGGTACACAATGGCATTGAATATGCCTTACTGCAGGCATATGCCGAAGGCTTTCATGTGCTCAGAGAAGGCGCCTATCCAGATCTTGATCTTGAAAAAATATGTCAGGTGTGGAATGGTGGTTCGGTTGTACGCTCATGGATTGTTGAACTTGCTCGGCAGGTTTTTGAGAAGGATCAGGCGTTGA
>CAZBUZ010000099.1:0-1393 GCA_964495205.1 uncultured Pseudomonadota bacterium
AGGGGCCGGCGATATGCCGGCCCCTATTTTTATTGCGTCTCGCGTTACAATTTTGTAAGCTATTTATGTAACAGGAGGAGTTAAGATGTCAAAAATAACGAGAATAAGCGATAAGGCTGCTCATAAGTTGGAATCTTTGAGTAAGTTGACTGGACTATCCAAACAAAAAATTTTGGATCAGGCTATTACGCGCTATGTTTATGAACAAATATTAAAAAAAGCCAATGAGCAGTACGCTGCTTTAAACAAGGATCCTCAGGCATGGAAAGAATTGCAAGAAGAGCTGGAGGTTTGGGATGTAACCCTTGCAGATGGGTTTAATGATGTTTAACCACAAAAAACTTATGCGTGGTTCTGTTTGGTTTGTTGATTTAGATCCTGTTGTCGGTCATGAACAGGCTAAGCGTCGGCCATGCATAATTATGAGTGCAGACAGCTATAATCAGGGGGCTGCAGGACTTGTTGTTATTTTGCCAATTACCTCTCGGCATCGAGATCTTTATTGGCATGTTCCTCTTACGCAAACAGAAGGTGGCCTCGAGCGACCGTCTTATGTCATGTGTGACCAGCTGAGGAATCTTTCTGTGCAGCGCTTTTCTTCAGGTATGGTTGGCATGGTGAGTGATTACACCATGGGGCAAATTGAAGAGCGGTTGAAAATTTTGTTGTATCTTGTGCTTGACTAGGCCTTGTTGAGGTGGAGAGTTTAGGGGGCGACTGGCAAAGTCGGCCCCTATTTTTATTGCGTCTCGCGTTACAATTTTGTAAGCTGTTTAACGCGAGTTCGGAGTATTATGATATTGTTTTTTTGAGTAAATATTGCCTCATTTGTCATCCCGTGCACCGCCACGGGATCCATCTTTAAATGAGCTTTGCATTATGAAAACATATGTTGTCTACATCCTCGCCAATAAGCGTCGAGGGACATTATACATTGGGGTTACTGGTGATTTAAAATGTCGCATGATTGAACATAGGCTTGGTCTTGTAGAAGGTTTTACAAAGCAATATGATGTAAAAAAATTGGTATGGTTTGAACAATACGCCTGTGTTTACAGGGCTATTTGGCGTGAAAAACAACTTAAAAATTGGCAACGCATGTGGAAAATAAACCTGATCGAAGAGCAAAATTCAGCATGGAACGATTTGTATGAAACCATCTTTGGACCAGAAGAGAAGATGGATCCCGGCACGGTGGCCGGGATGACAAATGAGGCATTATAAAAGCATTTTTGAAGAATTAAGAAACTCCTATGATCATCACCTCTTTGCCTTTGAAGGCAATGCCAAGTTTGAGCACCTCTTTGATGCCGCGCGCGTGTAGCTCCGTTTCGTACTTGCGTGCTTCGATTTGTGCGAGTGCGTCATCGGCGGCTTCTTTCAGCGATTCACC
>CAZBUZ010000099.1:1460-4189 GCA_964495205.1 uncultured Pseudomonadota bacterium
TTTGACTTGACCTCGTGGGTGCTGCCGAGACTGACAAGTATGCCAAGCGCAAAGGCGTGGTATACGCGCTCTGGTTCGTCGTAACAAACATCATAAATGCTAAACGACTTGAGCACAAAGTCTCTAAAGGCGCGTTGGAATGTTTTTATGTCCCCCGTTACGAGCGCATGCAGCATCTGCTTGTACTGGTGCATGCCGAGTGGTTCTTGTGCTATCTGGTCAATGAGCGTCTTGAAGAGGCTCATTACTTCTTTATTGGGGATTGCCAGTGATGCTATCCATGCGTTTTGAATTTCGTCATATACGACTTCGTTGCAGCGCAGGTAGCCGCTGAAGAGCAATAGGCTCCAGATGCACTGAATGCTGGAGAATAGCTCAGGGAAAATAATGTTTTCGTTGATGGCACGCTTGACAACCTGCCCTTGCAGGAGTAGTTCAAAGTCACTTTTCAATTCATCCTGCCCACGCAGCAGTAGGTCGCGTACGAGCTGGTTGTCGCTTGTGTTGACCCAGTAGGGTTCAAATTTTTGGTGATCAATAAAATGGAGAATTGACCATGGGTTGTAGATGTCGTGCTGATTGCCCATGGTGTAGCCGTTGTACCACTGTTTTACGTTGGTGGCCTGTGAACTCAGATTGTACTGAGCGAGTACCTGATCGACTTCAGTTTGCGAGAGACCGAAATAAGTATCGTAACGCTCACTCAGAAGTGAATATACCGCCAGGTTATTCAACCCAGAGAAAATACTTTCTTTTGCTACGCGCATGATGCCGGTTATGACGCCCTGCTCAAGATGGCTGTTGTCTTTGAGCGCAGCGCAGAGCAGCCCGCGCAAAAATGAGATGATTAATTCGTAGTAGCCGTAGACATAGCCCGCGTTGATGGGCGTATCATACTCGTCAATGAGGATGATAGGCCGCACGCCATGGTGGGCGTGTAGATACTGCGTCAAGTTCTTAAGGCTATTGTGATAGTCGATTTCGGACGCGGTTGCAGTTCTCATTTTTTTAAACCATTTACGTTCAATATCATCAAGCATATCGCTTTGTTCGAGGTATTTATGTCGTTCAAATTCTTTGGCGAGCAGTGCGCGCATTTTCTCATAGCAATGCTCCCACGTCAACTCCTTCACATCCTTGAAGGTGAGAAAGATAACTGGATAGCGGCCCTGATGGGCCATGATTTCTGGATGATTGGCCACGGCAAGACGATCAAAGAGGTGCCGATTGGTAACATTCATCTTTTCAAAAAAATAGCGCAGCATGGAAAGGTTGAGTGTTTTGCCAAAGCGGCGGGGACGTGGAAACAGTGTGACGCCAATTTTGGCGTCGATAAGTTCCTTGATGAGGAGGCTCTTGTCTACAAAGAGGTAATTGTCTTCTCGTACTTTTTTAAAATCACTAATGCCGATTGGCAATGGTTTTTTTATTGATTCGGTCATCATGATCTCCTTGTGTGCGGCTTGGGCAATTTTTTTCTTAGCTTAGCACAAGTTGTGGTGATGGCGAAATAAGCTAATCGCATAAAGAGTTTGGGCTCGACATTGCTGTCGAGCCCAAACTTAATTTTATCCCCCCCAACTAATTTTTAGGGGATAGCAATCGCTTGTTACTTAGGCAGCAAGTCCATAGCGTTGCAACGCAAACTTAAGTGCGATGGTTGCAGCACCAATGCCGGCATATGCGCCAGTCCATTTGGCAACGTTCCATGCCTTACGCCAGAAGCTAGCAGGTTTTTGTATGTCTGCGATGTTTGCCTGTTGTATAGCTTCCAATGCCTCTAGCGTTGTGGTTGCACGATCATCTTCTTTTATTTGCTTGATGGTTTCAAACAACGAGATAAGTTCAGCTTGTTGCGTGTAGATGAGTGCGATTACGATATTGCGTTCTGCACTGTCTGCCGGGATAGCTGCTATGAGAGCATTGCTTGCGGTATTAATTGCCTTATTTATCATGGCTCTGATCTTGGCGCTTTGTGCTGTAGCATAGTCTGGTGATTTGAATGCATCAACAAGGTTTTGGGCAACGGCTTTGTATGCAGCGGTTGTGTTTTCTTGCGTGAGTGCTGCTGGCGTTGTGCTGAGTGATGCGACATAGTCAACTAATGGTTTAACAATGTAATCTACGTTGGTGTTAGTAATAGCGTTGTGGATAGCGCCTTCATGTGCTACTTGTTGTGCTTGAACGCGTACTGCTTCAATACGAGCTTCTTCTTCCAAACGTGCTTGGCGTTGTGCTTGGCCATAGCCTTGGATGCGGCTGGCGTGGCTGCTGAGTGTTTGTGTTTGTGCACGGAAGGCTTGAACACTTGCATCGCCAAATATTTCACTTGTACGGGAATTATAAACTTTTAAAAAAGCAGTTATCTTCTGTGCCACCAGATTTAATGATGCTGGAACTTTGTTGTTGATTGCTATTGTTTCATAATTGACGGTGGCGACATCTGGAAAGGTCGTTTGAATTGTGGTATTCAAGTTTGAAAGAGCGCTTGTAACAGATTGTACTTCGCTTGCTTCGACGGGGCTTAAGCTTGTTTTTGTACCTATTGTGTATGACTTTGATTGGAAGTGCCAGCTATTGGCAACAGCTTCTATACTGTTACCCTGTATAGTTAACACATCTTGGTGGCTTAAAATGCCGTTGACCTGGTTAATGCCGCGTACCGCATCTTCGGCTGGGGTTGCCGTAGCTTGGCCGGCCATCAAGGCTAAAGAGAAAAAAGCAATATG
>CAZBUZ010000100.1:0-290 GCA_964495205.1 uncultured Pseudomonadota bacterium
TCAACTCAGCAGTCTATTCCCGCTGCGGAAATTTCCTCGCCACCGCATCATGTGACGAAACGGTTAAAATCTGGGATGCCAATCCTAGACATCCCAACTTTGGGCAGTGTCTTAAAACCTTAGCAGGCCATACAAACACAGTCCTTTGTGTAACCTACGCGCCAAACGGCAATATTCTTGCTACGGCATCAGCAGATGGAACCGCTAAAGTTTGGAATACAGATACCACTCAATGTATCAAAACGCTTACAGGTCACACAGCAGCAGTTGTTTCAGTTGCCTATTCACCG
>CAZBUZ010000100.1:300-4146 GCA_964495205.1 uncultured Pseudomonadota bacterium
TGCCACAGCATCATGGGATAAAACGGTTAAAATCTGGGATGTGCAAACTGGCCGCTGTTTATCGACAATAACTCACGAAGACAAAGTTAACGCGGTAGCTTTTTCTCCTTGTGGTAATTTTATTGTAACAGCACCCGATATCGAAGTAACCATACCAAACGTAAACCCAAAACTAAGCCCTGCTTATATCTGGGAATTGCCTTGGGTCATCCATCCCGCATTTTACAAAAAGCCACTAAGACTTAATCACATCCTGCTCATTGAACTCATTCATCAATTAGGCAAAAACACACCATGGAATAATGAGCTATTGGCCCTATTCAAGCAACTTACGTCAGTTCAGCAAGCAGAACTCAATCAGCGGTATGATCTAAAGCTGCTAAACACCACACCATCAAGTGGAGCAGAGACAACTACAACAACCACCACAATAAGATCACCGATAACAACATCAGCATCGACACCAACCCCAGCAAATTCACCTATTAGTTCTCCGGCAACAATCGTAGAACATATTACCCCTGAAGAACGCAATACTGATGAAGATGAACCCAAACCTCAGGAAAAAAAACACAAAAGCAGTACAAGTACCTCAACTAGCGATGACGAAGAAGAATTCGAGCATAAGGGGAAAAAAGGACGCAGCTCTAAAAGCGCGCAGCTAAGCGCTAGTAATTGACAAGGCAACCATGCGTCTATAAATTTAGATGGTCAAAATTAATAGAGAGAAAACAACAGAAAAAAAATGAAGCCTATACAACATTATCACCACTCTAATTCTTGTTCTCGGGCTGACCTCATCGCACAAAGCCCATTGGCATTATCAATGCCTATAGACGCACTCATGCAACGATCTTCTTCTGCTCGGGGCTTTGCTTTCTGTGTTTTCGGAATCACACGGAGCACAAAACATCATAGCCGAGGTGTACTGCATCTTTCTTTTATAATAAAATAGCAATCAACTCCCAAAACTATAATAAAAAAGCCTCGGTACAAAAAAACTACCGAGGCTTTTTTATTGTGGCTCTTCCAAAAAAATCCTTACAAGAGATTATATGAAAAATTATAGCAATAAAACGTTCCCGACCGTGAAGTCAAAACACATAATTAAAGCCCTTTTGCTAGTAGCTTGTTTTTCTACCATAACAATCCAACGAGCAGTTTCTATGCAAGTAAATATAACAAACAATCTATCAACAACGGGACTGGCCGCTCAAAATCAAAGCAATCTCACCTATCAGCTTCTTCAGTCCGTACAAGAAGACAATATTGATATCCTCTTATACGCCTTAAGATCGGGCGCTGATGCGCTTGCTCGCCAAGAAGGTACCGGACTAACAATTTTGCATCTCGCCGCATGGCAACAACGAGCAAATCTCATCAGAGCCCTCTTACATGAGCTTCCCATCGACGTAAAAACAGCACTTATAGCAACGCAAGCGGCTCCTGGCACATCATATGCAGGGGCAACAGCGATACACTTTGCGGCAAAGCACGAAGACCCAAATACCCTACAAGCAATACTTACAACAGAGGGCATCGCACAAGAAACATGGAACCGGTTGGTCAATATCCCAGAAAGAAAGTTCAATGCGTCGGCTTTACGCATTGCAGCAGACTGTGGAAATGCCGAAAGCTATCACTTGTTGATTGGACGAGGGGCAAGTCCTATGCAAATGGCCAAAGATAACCTAACCCCTTCCTATATAACAAAAATAAATGAACAATTTATTCAAGCTGAAGGCAAGCTGCTTCTTGTTCAAGGTGCACTCACCAATGACATTGAAAAAATCGCAAAAGCTATACGCAAAAAAGCCAATATCTTCACACAAAACAAAAACGGCCGCACAGCATTACATCTCGCCGCAATGAAAGGGCACATAAGAGCAGCACACTTTTTGCTGCAAAACGCCCAAAACAATCAATACGCACTTCTGGCTGTAACTGAAAAATTATTTAATGAAACAGCAGAAGAACTTGCGCGTCGGTATGGGCATCATCATACAGCAAATTTTCTTGCAGAAATATTCCTACCCCCACAAACCGTACGACTGGCAGACCCCTTACCAAATCCCGGCATATCCCTTGACGAGGAATTGGACAAGGATCAGTCATTTGACAAATAATAAATTATTTACTACGCTAACAAAGTAATTAAAAATCTCATTAAAATCTATCAAAACGTAAGGTTTGATTAAGGAAAACGATGAAAAAGGTTTTATCATTCCCCATCCCTTTTGCCTTTACTCGGGCAACACTGATTGCTCAGAGTCCCCTTGCGTTTTGCATGTCTTTAGATGCTCTTATACAATCCGCCACTTTCTGGCGTTTCGTTTTTGGTGTTTTTGGATTCATTCAATGCTCAATATCCCATTGCCGCGGAGTATTGCGCCTTTTTTTGATGACCAAAAACAATCAATTATGATCATATCGTTTATATAGTCATTTAAAAATTAAGGTCTAAAGCCTCGGCAGAATCTGCCGAGGCTTTTTTTATACTGATCACCGCACGCATAAATAAAATCTCAATAGAGCCTCCCTTTTCTTTTCGTAATAAAAGACAACACAAAAGAACCAAAAATAAAATAGGCATTAAGCCGTTTTTCATTTAAATGAGAGGAACCATCTATGTTCGTAAATTTTAATAAAAAACTTATACTTGCAGGTTTGATTTTTTTTAGCACCGCCACAAGCGTTATGCTGTGTATGGAACCGCAGCGAGAAACAGAAGCATCCCAACCCGAAGTAACACAACCAAACACAATAAATCAAAATAGAATCATCGAGCAAATACTCGTTAAAGGATTTGCACACTATCTAACGCAGAAATTCGGGTATGATGATGCCATTAAAAATACGCTATTTACAAACATTTACGCGATATTGGAACACCTTAACAAAGATCATCGCACGCTTAAGGATTTATGCTTCCATGCTTATCTTTATTTTCGTAAATATATCGCGATGATGCCCCAAGTTCTTGCCAAGGTTACACAGCCCTCAGATCTTCTCTATCTTGTATTGCTCATGGCTCATCTAGCACAAAAAAATTTATATGATAATCCACATGCAGCAGGAGATCTGGCAAGAATATTTAAGCTAAGCCCCAAACTCTTTCACCAAAACACCTTAAGAATCATATCCACACTTAATTTTCGCTTATCAATTGAAGTCTTAGAACAAACTATGCACAATCCACCAGCAATCGACCCTGATCCATGTGGAAAATTTATCACGAATAGGGTTAACCCCTATGGGGATATTCCAGGGCATTACGCTCAGCTAATAAGCTGGGGAAGCCCTAACAACCAATAAACATCTAGAGAGAGATTATATTAAAAAACTATTGTTAAGAAATGCTTTATTAACAACCCTATTTGGAGGTTATTATGAAAACAAACTTCTCACGCTCACCATTGCAGCAACGTTGTTTGCAGCAGTCATGCCATCAATAACTTTTGGCATGGAACGCAAACGTAATCGAGAACAAAAACCAGAAAAACGTATAACTCGAGCACGTTTCGATTTTGCATCACTTTTTAACATCTTGCCGACTGACATCACCAGAAACTATATTTTTAATGAAGGCTTGAGCCTCAACGATTTCAAAAGCATCTCCGGCACCTGCAAAGAATTTAATCAGTCATTGCCAACACATTGGCCTGTTTTGGATTTATCGGATGACGCAAAACGACTTGATGATCAAGCCCTTGATGACATTCTCAGTCGATTTGTCGTTGGCACATCCGGGGAAACGCATATTCAGTCGCTTTGTTTGCGCAACTGCACAAATCTAACGAGCAATGCTCTTCAAATAATCGCCAATCGTTGCCCACACTTGAAGAC
>CAZBUZ010000101.1:0-4103 GCA_964495205.1 uncultured Pseudomonadota bacterium
GCCTTAACTATCAAAAAATCTTTCATAAGGTCCTTTCATCCGATAAAAAAAACTTTAATTGAATCTCGCGCCATATCACATACACCGCAGGAATAATTAAAAGTGTTAAAAATGTTAACGACATAAGCCCACCCCATAATGGAGCAGAAATCCGTTTTGCAACATCAGCCCCAACGCCCTCACTCATCATGATAGGAATAAGCCCAACGATGTTAAGACCAACAGCCATTAGAAGGGGCCTGACCCGAAATGCACCATGTTCAACAACCATGGCTATCAAATCTTTCGTTGTCTTCAAACGACCACCGGCTTGCCATATTTTATACCCTTCATCAAGGTAAACAACCATAATAGAAGCCGTTTGCGCCGCGATACCGAACAAAGCAATCATACCAACCCACACAGCGACCGAGGTATTAAAATCTAGATAATACATAACAAAAATGGCCCCCAAAGCAGCAAACGGCACTGAGAGCATCACCATAAATGTTTGAACTAATCCCCCAAAACTCATAAACAAAAGAATCAAAATAATGAGAAGGATGAGCGGGATCGCTATTTTCATGAGCGCTTGAATACGTTCTAAGTATTCATATTGCCCTGTCCATTTCAGATAATATCCCGTAGGTAGTTTGATTTCTTTTTCAACAACCTTCTTGGCATCATAAACATAGCCACCGATATCACTACGACTCGTATCAACATAGACCCAGCCACTTAACGAGCCCATTTCATTTTTGATCATAGGCGCTCCCATCACCGCTTCAATCTTGCCAAGCAACCCAAGAGGAACATGCTCAACTCGATCCATCAGATTTTCTTTTTTCATTCCATCCATCGTTTTTGAATCAAATTGCCGCTTGATAGGAACCAAGATATTTTTCAGTTGTTCAACGCTATTACGTAATTCACGCGGATAACGCACATTGATCTTGTAGCGCTCGCGACCTTCTATCGTTGTTGCAACGTCCAGGCCACCGATAGCGGTTTCGATAACATCAAACACATCCATAACCCGTAAACCATAACGCGCCAAGGCTTGTCGATCTGGGATGAAGTCAATAAAAAATCCACCAAGCTCGCGGTCGGCATAAACACTTCTGGTGCCAGGAACACGGCGCAATACGCCCTCAAGCTTTTGTCCTATTTCATTAATCTTCCTCAGATCATCACCAAAAACTTTTATCCCGATTGGCGTGCGAATGCCGGTAGTCAACATATCAATGCGCGCTTTGATCGGCATCGTAAAAGCACTCTGTAACCCCTCCATACGAAGCGCCTGCTCTATATCCTTAAGCAGTTTTTCCTTTGTCATACCAGAACGCCACTCGGATTTCGGCTTGAAAGTTATCAGCGTCTCGATCATAGAAAGCGGAGCAGGATCGGTTGGCGTTTCGGCGCGTCCTGCTTTACCAAAAACCGTTTTAACCTCGGGAAAGCTTTTAAAAATTTTATCTTGTTTTTGGACAAGCTGCTTAGCAGTCTCAATAGAAATACCCGGTGTTGTGACCGGCATAAAAAATAAAGCTTCTTCATCAAGCGGCGGCATGAATTCTGAACCAAGGTTCATGAAAGCAGGAATAGCCGCCAAAGCAAGAGCTATCGTCAAGATCACCATGAGGTAACGATAGCGAACACAAAAATGCAAAATTGGTTTATAGATGGCAATACAAGCCTTATTTATAGGATTTTTCATCTCAGGTCTGATGTTACCACGAATCAGCATCGTCATAAGCGCAGGAACAAGCGTTACGCCTAAAACAGCGCCAAAAAGCACCGAAAACGTTTTGGTATAAGCCAAAGGCAAAAAGAGGCGACCTTCTTGTGCCTGCAAAAGAAATACAGGAATAAAGGCAATCACGGTGATAAGCAATCCAGAAAAAATGCTCGGTCCAAGTTCTTTGGCCGCTTCGATAACCACCTCATGCCGGGGGCGTTTCCCTCCACTATCTTCAATTTTTTTGTGCGCATTTTCGGTTAAAACAACCGCCGCATCAACAATATCACCTATGCCAATGATGATGCCAGCCAGCGACATCACATTCGTTGTTAGCCCCATGTAATACATGGGAATAAAAGAGATCGCCACCGCAATAGGCAGCGTTACAATGGCTACGAGCGATGATCTAAAATGAAAAAGAAAAAGCATGATAAATAAAAACACCAGAAGAATTTCTTCAAATAAAGCATCAAATATGGTCTTGGTGGAATGGTCAATCAGCTCGGAACGATCGTAAACAGGTTCAACCTTTATACCCTTGGGAAAGGCTGGCGTCATCTCGTTAAGTTTATTTTTAACACGATTAATAACCGCACGTGCATTTTCACCATAGCGCATAACCACAATGCCACCAACCGCCTCACCAGTACCATTCAGTTCTGCAAACCCTCGACGGATATTCCCGCCAATCTGCACGCGGGCAATATCTCTTATTAAGATCGGCGTTCCTTTATTATCTGTTCCTACAACAACAAGTTCGAGTTTTTGCTTATCGGTGATGTAGCCACGCCCACGCACAACATACTCATGTTCAGCCATTTCTATGACGCGACCGCCAACATCGTTATTAGACATGCGGATAGCATTTTTAACGGCAGTAATGGAAATGTTATAGGCTTGAAGTTTAACTGGATCAATCTCAACCTGATATTCTTTTTCATATCCGCCAACACTTGCCACCTCTGAAACCCCAGGCACCGCAGCAAGCCAATACTTGAGATACCAATCTTGAAAACTGCGCAATTCTTGTAGCGATCGCTTGCCCGTCTCATCAATAATGGCATATTGATACACCCAGCCAACACCAGTCGCATCAGGTCCAAGCTGTGGTGTTACACCTTCAGGAAGTTTTCCTTGCAGGTTTGATAAATATTCCAAGACTCGGCTGCGCGCCCAGTACATATCAGTGCCATCTTCAAAAATGACATAGATAAATGACATACCAAACATTGTAAGACCGCGCACCACCTTAACCTTTGGAGCCGAAAGAAATGTCGTAATCATTGGATACGTAATTTGATCTTCGATGAGATTTGGACTTCGCCCCATCCATTCGGTAAAAATAATAACTTGCGTATCAGAAATATCAGGTAGCGCATCTAAAGGTGTTTTACGAATTGCCCATATCGCCCAAGCAATCATTAACGCAGTAACTAAAAAAACAACAAACCGATTCCTACCACAAAAACCTATTAATGCCGCTATCATGTCGATCCTTACATTCCATGCATATGCATACCATCACCACTTGAAGCTTTAATTCTACTTTCCGAATCAAGAAGAAACTGAGCACTCGTCACCACAAGATCACCTTCTTTTAACCCGCTAAGTATGTGGTAATATGCATCCGCTTTATAACCAAGCAGTACTTCTCGTGGCTCGTAGACTCCTTTTCCTTTGGCAACAAAAACAATTTTCCTTGTCCCCGTATCAATCAACGCTTCTTCGGGCAATGCAAGCCCAATACCGATAGGTACATCGATCTCAACCGTTGCGTACATGCCAGGCTTCAAAGCAAAATTTTTGTTCTCACACTCAAAACGAATTTTTGCCGTACGCGTGGGACGATCAACCGTATAATTGATAAATGTTACCTTGCCGCTCACTGATTGACTGGGAAATGAGGTTGGCATAATCGCTCCTTGTTGCCCCAACTGTATCAGCGGGATATCTTGTTCATATGCATCAGCAAGAATCCAAACATGAGAAAGGTCAGCAATAGTAAAAATGGGCATGCCGGGAGCAACGTTCATACCGATAAAAGCATGTTTTTGTAGGACTATCCCTGAACAAGGAGCACGTAAAGTAAGCGTCTTTGTAGGGTGTTGCGTTTCTTCCAGCAAAGCGATCTCATCATCTGGGATATCCCAAAGCTCCAAGCGTTGCCGTGCCGCGCGCAAAAGATCATCATCAAGTCGCTTATATGACCGATCAAAAATCTCATGTCGATCAATGACCGCTCGGCGAGCTACTAAATATTCTTCTTGTGTCGCATGCAATTCTGGGCTGTAAACCGTAAACAACGGTTGCCCCTTGTTCACCGGCGTTCCTGTAAAATCTACAAATAATTCTTCTATCCACCCATTAAATTTCGTTTGAACAA
>CAZBUZ010000102.1:0-4085 GCA_964495205.1 uncultured Pseudomonadota bacterium
TAAATTCTATTATCCTTCGGTCCTTCCAGGACAAGGGACAGGAGGATGCGCTTGCCCTTCGAAGCCAGGAGCGAAGCGACGGCGTAGTAGGGCTGATAAGGCAATACCACACACTTGACGACGTCCGGCAAAGCCTGAACCCTGGCCTCATCTTCATACTGGCGGCAGCCATAGCTGGAGCGCTGGTGATGGAAAAGATGCGATAATAAAAAATCGACGCTAAAACCGACTTGTTAGCGGTGTTGCATTATGGTACCATATAACATGATGAGGGATAAAAAATGATAAAATATAAAGGATATTTGGGCAATGTTTCATATGATGATGAAGCAAAGATATTTCATGGTGAAGTACTTGGCTTAAGAGATGTCGTTACATTTCAAGGAACAACGGTCGAAGAAATAGAAAAGGCATTTAAAGATTCAATCGATACTTACATAGCGTGGTGCAAGGAGCGTGGAGAGGAACCAGAGAAAGCATTTTCAGGTAATTTGAGAATAAGAATATCTCCCAACCTTCATGCAAAGCTTGCCCAAGCTGCCACAATTCGCGGTGTAAGTCTGAATTCATTAATTGTTGAAACGTTAACAAAAAAACTTTGATCTCGTCCGGGGGGGAGTCTCTTGGCGGAAAATACACCTTTGCTGGTCAAAACACAACCCCGGACTCGATCCGGGGTCGGAACTGAAGGGTATGGCGCTTTTAAGAGAGGCGGAGAGATTAATCTCTCCGCCTCTTCTCTTTTTAAAGCAGTGACCCGGGACCCATCTTACCCTTCAAATAATGCCTCATTTGTCATCCCTCAATCGAGTTGAGGGCAGGCTCTTGGGCTTGTCCCGAGGATCTATTTTACCCTTCAAACAATCATTTTTTATAAAATCATTCGTTTACCAGGAGGGAGGGTATCACCCCTTCGACGCGGCGACCAAAATCCGCCGTTCGCCCTGAGCGTAGTCGAATGGGGTACGAACGGCGCGCCTTGCTCAGGACAGGCTCCCTCCCTCCTGGACCACCCGTGTGCAGGGCTGCGCCCTTGCCCCCTACGCGCAAAATCGCGGTGCCAGCTACGCACAGCTTCGCTGGACATCCGCTCCGTTGCGCTGATGGGGCGGTACAACATAAGCGCTCGCGCGATAGGACCATGCAGCAAAAAACAACTACCACATTGCCGTATTTTGTGATAGCATTAAAACATCAAGGAAAGGATGATGCATGGCGGGCAAAGAAAAATTAAAAATAATTGAAACCAAACAGTATCTGAACAAACTGTCACAAATCCTGCAAAAAGGACAAGAAGAAATGCAACTACGCGAAAACATTAAAGAACACATTCTCAAAAATCCTCTTGCTGGAAACGTAATTCCCGGTGCTGGTGGTATGCGCAAAATACGATATGCAATAGAAGGCAAAGGAAAAAGCGGAGGATATCGCATCATTTATTATTTTTATAATGAAAAAAATCCAATTCTTTTGATGACAATTTACTCTAAATCAGAAATCGTAAACTTAACACAAAAAAAATACAAGAATTATATAATTTTTCCAAACAGTTTAAAACTCATTTCAAAAGCCTGGAGTAACACATGAAAAACTTAGCCGATGAAATAATCGCAGGTTGTGAGGATGCCATTGCTTACCTAAAAGGAGATAAAAGTCGTGGCGTGCTAACCGAGTATCCAATTCCCTCAATCAACGTTAAAGCAATTCGCAAAAAAACAGGGCTCACGCAAGAAGAGTTCTCTGGGCTTTTTGCTATAAAAACCCGTACGCTGCAAGACTGGGAGCAAGCACGAAGAACCCCAGGAACAGCAGCACGCGTCTTCTTGGCGCTCATTGATCAGCACCCTGCAACGGTTAGAAAGACACTCAAAAACTT
Organism: uncultured Pseudomonadota bacterium; assembly: GCA_964495205.1. Classification (GTDB taxonomy): domain Bacteria; phylum Babelota; class Babeliae; order Babelales; family RVW-14; genus GWF2-38-10. The sequence continues at coordinate 1,877 of CAZBUZ010000102.1, forward strand.
AGGGTACACCATCGAAAAACAACCAAGTAAAAAATCAAAAATACCATCCCCCACTACAAAAACCAAAAAACACATCAATGATCCTTCAGCATCAAAAAAAAGGTCTATAAGACTTGCTGGCCTTTCGCGCCGAAAAGCAACGCCAACAAGGTAGCAAAATGCCCAAGCGGCCACAAAAGCTAACTATGACTTCAGCAAGCCCAAGGATCCATCTTACCTTTCAAACAATCCTTTTTTAATAAAATCATTCGTTTACCAGGAGGGAGGGTATCACAACCCTCCCTCCTGGACCACCCGTGTGCAGGGCTGCGCCCTTGACCCCTACGCGCAAAGTCGCGATGCCAGCTACGCACAGCTTCGCTGGACATGCGCTCCGTTGCGCTGATGGGGCAGTACAACATAAGCGCTCCCCCACAAAGGCGCCTTTGTGGTCTTGAGCGGAAATCCAAAGGACAACCAGCCCTCGGAACACGTCCGGGGCAGGCGCTTGAGGGCCCGAGTGATTGAGGAAACTTATCCCAAGCAAGCGACGCAACGCTATAACGCTATTTTGCGTTAGCATTGATAAAAAATACCAAATTTGTTATATTTATCACATAAAACATCTGTCAGTTTCATAAAAACGGATTTATCAAGAAAACACAAAAAACACCCCCACGAGAAATTGTTTTGGCCAGAAAACGAATGAAGGAGGTACTAAAAAATGGCTAAAAGACCAACACTAGAAGAATTCAAAAAAAAAGCACTGCTTGATCCTAAATTTAAAAAAGAATATGAAACTCCTGAGCCAGAATTTGAGCTCCTTGAGCAATTTATTCGCGCCAGAATGAAGGCAAAACTATCTCAAGCTCAACTTGCCAAAAAACTCAAAGCTCAACAGCCCTCCATTGCACGCCTAGAACGTGGGGGCTATGCCAACACATCAATCAACAATTTAACCAAAGTGGCAGATGCCATGGGGTATTCGCTGCATATTTCGCTGAGGGCGAAGAAAAAAAACGAGTTTATAAAGATCCTCTCCATAAACTCGTTTTTTTTCTTTTTTTATCAAATTTTATCAAATCCTCATTTGTCATTCTTGGGCTTGTCCCGAGAATCCATCTTCTCTTTCAACAATCCTTTAAATTCTATTATCCTTCGGTCCTTCCAGGACAAGGGACAGGAGGATGCGCTTGCGCGATAGGACCATGCAGCAAAATAGTAGCCACGCGTGAGCAACGCCCGCCGGTTGTCTCCTTCACCCCAGGGCAAGCGCGCAATACAGCATAAAAATATCAAGCCTTGATATGTATCACATATCAGTTATAATTGTTTTATCGTACCCGTTCACCATATCCGAAAAAGACACCACAACTTTTAGACCACCGTAAGGGTTTCTGGCAAAAAGGAAAAAAGAAAAGAGAGGCTCTTGCCATGATAAAATCATTCGCCTGCAAAGAAACAATGAAAATATGGAACGGCACACAATCATATCGTTTTCAAGCGAATATTCAAAATCGGGCGCTAAGAAAACTGCGTCAACTTGATGCTGCAAATTCGCTAGAAGACCTAAAAGTTCCACCTGGTAATAAACTTGAGCCACTTAAAGGAGATAGGCTCGGGCAAATGAGCATAAGAATTAATGCTCAGTGGCGCATTTGCTTTGTATGGGAACAAGGCAATGTTCAAAACGTTGAAATTGTTGATTATCATTAACTATTAAGGAACATCCATGGTTAAAAAATTATTAGCCAATCCGCATGCTGGAGAAATACTAAAAAAAGAATTTCTTGATGAAATTGGCATGAGTCAAAACGCACTGGCTCTTGCCCTTGGGGTACCCGCAAACAGAATTCACGATATCGTTCGAGGTAGGCGTAGCATCACGGCAGATACAGATCTAAGGCTGTGCAAATTTTTTGGCCTTACAGAAGGATATTTTTTGCGACTACAAATAGCATATGACCTGCTTGAAGCTAAACGACTGATCGCTGACAAGATCACTAAAATAAAACCTTATAGTGCACTTCAGGATCAACAAGACAGAAAGCTTTACGCATAAAAGAGGGTATCGTCTCAAGCTCAACTTGCAAAAAAAATCAAAGCGCAACACCCCTCCATTGCACGCCTAGAACGTGGGGGCTATGCCAACACATCAATCAACAATTTAACCAAAGTGGCAGATGCCATGGGGTATTCGCTGCATATTTCGCTGAGGGCGAAGAAAAAA
>CAZBUZ010000103.1:0-4051 GCA_964495205.1 uncultured Pseudomonadota bacterium
ATTGGCTACTTCACGGATACTTATTTTCGCTTCCTTAATCTTAATCTCGTCCACAAGCGTGAAGCCTTTTGTGACTTTCTTTCTTGCATTGATAAGGGCATAGGGCCGGTGGAGAGGTTTCTCCTTCGCGTAATTCAGCAGTCGCTTGTAATCAACTTCCCCGATAATCCCCCCGTCCCGGGCAATGTCAACATCTTCGGTTGTTTCAAGGCGATATGGTATTTCCAGCGCGTTATTATTCATAAGGTTATCATTTTTTGGTAAAAAACCGGATGCAAGCAATCTACATCCAGGCAATTCATAAATCAACAGTTCTTTATCGTGCTGGATAGTCGGCGCAATATTCATCAGCATCCTGATCCACTCCTTTTAATTATTTGTTTTTATGAACTAATCCTTTCTTCCAAATTTGTTGAGTTGGATTCAGGCCGTGGCAACCAAAAAAACCAACAACTGGATGATTTGAGGGTCAGTTTTGCTTCTTTCAGCCGTTATAAATCACAGCAAGTGACACCGCCGCTAAAAAACAAAAAACCCGCGCCAAAAAGCAACGGGCTCATTTCTTGTTTATATTATTAATCGTATGCATCGAAATATTCCTCGCTCCGGTGACGACGCGTTCCTGGCGGGACATTTTAAATGCTATGGCGGGTTTTAACGGAGTATTTCAACCTGGTCAAGGCCTGATTCTCGGACACTAGTGGCGTAATTTGCTCCGCAGCTTTGCTTACAGTTTAAAAGGCCGCTTCCTTCATTCTGCGGATCGCAATGAAAGAACCGTCGGAAGTTTAAATTCCGTTAAAGGGTGAGGTCGAAAATTTCGACCTCAAAACTTGGAATAGTTAGCGTTTGTTCATATCGCGATCATGGTGCAGTTCTTTCACCAGCGCTTCAATGTTATTAAAAGGACCTAGAACATCGCCCTTGGTGATTTCTTTGTGCGCTTCAGCTTCAGCTTCGCCCTTCTGCCATTTCTTTGTCCAAAACCAGTTTTGATCCCGCGGAACCTTGATCGTGGTGACGGGTACCATTGCGTTTTCCCAATTTAAATATTCCTGTGGTGTTACCGACAAAAACTCTGCCATGTATTTGCTTTTGAGCCCAAGTGCTTTTTTTGAGTAGACAACCTCTCGTGCTGACAGATGTTCGTTATTGCAAATGATTGATTTGCCAATCAACAAATGCAGATCTTCGATGTTCGGTATCTCCGCTGCTTCTTCTCCGCAACCACTGCATTTATATTGGATGATGCCATGCAAATACACATTATCCGAACCACTTTCTTTATAATGATATGGCTTATCTTTGATTACCTCCAGGTCCTTTTCACAAACCCAACACTTTTTCATCGCAAATTCCCCTTAAAATACTGGTGTAAATAGTCCGCCTGTTTTTATATCCGCTTTAGCAAACCTCTTGCAGAATCAACAACGGCTTGCCGTGGGGAGCTTCACTTAAAAAATTTATTGACTACCCGTTTCAACGAAATATTCAAGCCCAGATAAGATCACAGATCAGGACACGATGCCATGTTCAATGCGGCCAAGCTCATTTAGCACCTGGTCAATCCCCTTGTCGGAGATCATCAATTCCATAGGCGTATCCCAGCCCAATGTGAGAATTGGTGACCTAAGCCATCCTTCGGCGAGCTCCGGTCTATCAAAAACTTCTATGCTCCGCTTTTGGACCTTGATTAGGTTCGCCACATGTTTTTTGTGTTGCTTCAATGTGCGGTTTGCTAAACCCCGCCCCGGTTTAATTTCCTCTTCGATCTGACTGATAAGCCTCTGGGCCTTACGGATGGTCTCATCGAGGGTCAGTTTTGTGGCGGCTTTTAAAAAAAACACGGTGAGGTTGAACAACTCATGCTCGACTTTTTCGTTAGCTTTCATAATCTCCCCCTTTCGATGATTTGGCTCTGTATGTCAGGTCAAGTATAGGTTAGGGCATTTTGCCTGATTTAATGTAAATCGTTTTACATTCGGTTAATTCATTCTCACAATGAGCTAGGGGAGAATCAATATATTTTTTTCCATTTTCACAGGATAGGATATATGAAGTCTGTCCATTGGTGTCTTTTCCCTCAATGATTTCTATGAGATCGGAAATATTATAATGACCATCGTTGTCACAGCGTCGTGATAAAAGAGATATCGTACTATATTTGATCTCTTGTCGCCCCATAAGCTCAAGAGCATCTGATACTGATCCAAAAATAAATTGGCGTGTTAAAGTTGCTCCGTCTTGATCCTCAACTCTTATATCAACCAGAAATATCTTGCAATTTAGAGCAAATTCAACGACGGGAAACACTCGTGTCTCTGGACCCATCAGAGCGGTATAGATAGGATTAGTCACTTCCCAGTTCTTCTGCACCTCAAAAAACATTCTCATTTTTCCTCCAATCTTTATTTTATCGTATTGAAATAATATTTTTGCGCTGCATACCTAAAAACATTTAACGTCCATTAACAAAATAGTTTCTCAGCATTTTCCCACTCAAGGAATCATCAGGCACATCAATCATCATAAATACCATGCTAATTTCAGATTCTTGTAATGACCCTGCAATATGAATGCAACATTAGTTATGATCATCCCTTACATTCAAAGATGTAAATCAATACTCTGCCACGTTTATGTGACAATATGGCTTATAAAGACCATTATTGGTATCATGTCAAGAGAAAATAATACCAATATTGGGTTTATCGCATTTGAAATACCTTCTATATTTCTTTTATGGAAAATAAACGAAATAATAAAAGGGTACTTCTCGGCCGGAGGATTCGCGAGATAAGAATTGCGAAGGGTTTGACTCAGGAAAAGTTGGGTTCTAAGGCAGAAATCAGTTACAAATTTTTGGGAGAAATTGAACGTGGCCTGCAAAATCCATCCTTTGATACGTTGGAAAAAATTGCCAGAGCACTGGAAGTTGATCTTTATGAACTATTTCGATTTGAACAGGAAGCCCCAAATCGAAAAGATATTGAGGCTCAAATGGCAAAGATTTTAAAAGGCATATCAGAAGACGACCTAAGGCAATTATTTTTTGTCCTTCGGGGGCTTTATCCGCATATCTGAAAATTAAAAAGTGAGTACTAAGCAAAAGGCCAAGCTGTCACTTATGCATTTCATCTTGGATAGGTATATATGTATCAAACCGGCTGTGTCTTGATCATATTCATTAATTGCCATTCATGAAATCACACCCAACAGTTCCCATGGGAAGAAAAGTGATTTGTAAAAAAAGTACTTTTTTGCAATGAAGAAGTACCAATAAAAATATTACGCAATAAATTATAATTTTACGGGTTATGAAATCATAATGCTTGAATCAATTGTATTGCGTTTTACTTATTTATTTGATGTACAATTAGCTTAAATGGATCGCCAAATACTTCCCGGATATCAAGTAACCAATTTGTAATGAAAAAATTTATTAAAAGGGAATTGTATGAGCAAAATTAAAACATTTTTTACAGTTACCGTTATATGGCTCTTAATGGGGCTATATACTGCATTTGTAGCGATGTGCTATTTTAATTGGTTTGCCGCACGAGTCTTGAATGTTAATAATGTAAGTTATCTTGAGATGCTTGGCATTGTCTGGCTATTTGGTCTTTTTAAGGGTCGGGACAAGATTGAAAAAAATAATGACAAGATTGATTATGATAAACATTCCGACATCTTCTGGGGCAAAACTTTCGCCATTGTGTTAGAACGAGTCGCAAACAATACATTGTTGCTTGCCATTGGTTTTGGATTGCATATCCTAATAAACACTATGAAATAGGGCAAATACATAATATAAGAAATAATTATATTGCCGCTCTGATGAGAACATTTTTACTTCACTCCACACCATTGAGAACAACATTGCTTCACTTGAAGTGAAGCAATGTTGTTCTCAATATGAGACATAATCAATATTTATCTTAATTATTTTAAATAGTTGAAAATTAACGTTTGAGACCTACTTTACTTCGCTGGACAGTCTTTAACAAAAAATATTTTCAATAATTCTGGATAATTAATCCCGTAACTCCTA
>CAZBUZ010000104.1:0-4028 GCA_964495205.1 uncultured Pseudomonadota bacterium
GATGAGAGTTGCGCCAGTGATGATTTTGCATGAATTTTGTGAGCACATAATTCCTCGTTCTTCTTTTTATACAGGAATAATAGATTTGATATTTTTTGTTTAAGAGTGCCATTCAAGCACGGTTTCTTCTCCGGTGGATGAGTTTATGTAGAGGTAGGCTGAGTTTGTAAAGTCACCAAGGCAGAATAAAAAATTCAAATCAAAAACATATTGCTGAGCGGATGGTATTTTGCTGATTAGGCGGGGAAGATGACACATAAAAGAGACTTTGGAGAGTTGTTCGGCAGCGAAACCTCTTTCCGGAATACTCACCATAGTAAAATGAATGAGCGCGTTGCCAGGGATAGTAAATGTTTTTAAAGCTTGGGTTTTTGATGGAATTTCTTCAAGATTAATATGCAGCCAATTGTCATCATTTTGAGGAAGACTATAGCTGATCATTATGGGGTAGTTACTTTGGTTGTTAAAAGTAACATGTTGTTCTGCGAATAGAGACTGCTTTGTTGCAAAGAGGTATATGCTGAGCGCAATTATTAACAGCGGTTTTTTCATGAAAATCCTTTCAAATCTTTGTAAGTTCAATTTCTTTGTATTGTTCAGCATACCATCTTGGTGCCGATGGAACTAAGATTCTAACGTAAACGCTTTCAACCCAGTACCAACTTCCATGAGGGATAAACAACGCATCTTGTGGGTTGAGTGTGTAATTGCCTTGTGCCGTGTGGACTATGCATTGTCCCTCGAGAACAAAATAAATAAGATCACTGATCTGATTGATGACTTTTTTGTTCTGCTCGATAGGATATCTTCCTTTGATAATTGCTTGTGCGATATCAACCGAGGGTTGATTGAAAATATATTCATTGATTGTGCAAGAAGCGCCGTTGTGTTTTGTGTGCGTTTGAGAAAAGGGGACAAAATTGATCATAATCGCCTTATACCTCAATAATCATGCCATCAAAACCAAGCGCAACATCACCTGCAAAATGTTGTTTGCATTCATCAACAAGCGGAAATGATTCTGTCTGAGGGTAGATGTGCGATAAGACAAGTTTCTTTACATTCGCTTGAGTGGCTATCTGTCCGCATTTGCGTGGGCTCAGGTGGTCTGGTACCTCAATGGCCGTTGGCGTTGAACATTCAAAAATGGCAACGTCTGCATCTTCTGCTAATGCGATAAGTCCATCACAAAGTCCAGAGTCGCCAGAAAAGACAACCGTTTTGTTGTTGTGACTAACCCGATAGCCGATGCTGTTTTCTGTATGTTCAACGTGTTTTGCAAGAATATGTATCCCATCAACCAGCGTAGCATTTCCATCGCCGAATTCTTGTCGTGGCACATAAGCAAGAAAATCCTGTAAAAAGTTGCCATGTACCGCATGAAGTTTATCAAAAAAAGCGTTAAATTGTTGTGGTCCGAAGAGTGAAAGTGAAGGCGATAATTCTTCTTGCTCAAATAATTTTTTAAACATACCGGTAACGAATAAGGAAACCAAGAAGGGCATGAGCCCATCGATGTGATCCGTGTGCAAGTGTGTGTAAAAAATGCCGTTAATGTCGGTTATGTTCGTGGTGTTGCGTGCAAGTTGGTGCAAAATGTCAGGCCCGGTATCGATCAAATATTTTTTATTTCCTTGTTCTAACAAATATGCAGGGGTTGTTCGGGTTGCCGACGCAAGGATAGTTCCTGAACCAAGAATTGTTATTTTCATGAATTTCCTGAGTTTTGGCTGTATAAAATTTTTATAGTTTTTTCTTTCTTTAAATAATCAATAAATTGGTTTTTGAATTTTTCTTTTGATATACCCAAAATTTTTTCAAAGGAACCATAATCCGCCAAAACCGCCAGCATGGTATCCCATCCCCATTGGTTATTTATAAATTCAATCATCAAGTATGAACAAGCTCGATAACTATCAGAGGAAGAATCAAAGTCTTCCAGTTGCTGCAATGAGGGGATGAGTTGCGGATTTTGCAGAAGTTGATTTACAATTTTAGGGTCAATGTAATGAGCCCTATAAAGCCCAATGCCATGTGTGAACCAAAAAGGAATGTTTGTATGGTATTTATCTTGAATAAATAAACTAGTTATGCCATGCATATTTAAATTAAGCAGGCTTTCAGTGGAATGATAAGAGCCAGAACGCTCCGGGTTGACGGTAAAAAAAGAATGAATTTCTGGCTTGTAGATATTTGCCACGCGATCTGGTGCATGAGGTTGCCCAACAGCGTTGTGCAGGTCCTGTAAGCATGGGAAAATATAGAAATTGATTTTAGCGCTATAGCTATGATTAAAATCATGCGAGCATTGTTTAAAGTTTTTTTCAGCAACATCTAAGACCTTTTGGCATGATACGCTGTCTGCTGGGGTGCAATACAACCTAAAATGTTCAGTTTCACGAACAAAAGGAAGGTTGATGTGCTGAATGGTGGTGTGGTCAAAGATGTTATAATTTGCTGACGCAATGTTATAGCAAGCAAATAGTACAAAAATAATTTTTTTCATATTAACAACTTTTATTAGCGAATTGGTTCGCAACCATTGAAATAAACCTCATCCTTTGCCAAAACCTTGACCACCTTATAGCGGCCCTTTGTATAAATTTTTTTGTTTTCCATAAAATGTGTTACTTCAAGAATGATCACGCTGGCGATTGGGGTTGAAACGTGCCCATCTTCTGATTTTTCTAAAAGCGGCTGCTCACCCTCAAGCCAATACGCTCGTTGTCCAGTTTTAAGAAATGGATAAATGGTTCCTTCTTGTAAATGCTTGGGGATGCATTCATTCTCTTGTTTTTGTCTTTTTTCATATTCGGAAAAATTTCTTAGGACCAAATCTGGCGCAAATTTCATGTTGATAGACATGGTTCATCCCTTACCATAAAAACGATTTTAAATAGTGATAAGTTCTACATGCCTCAATATGCCAAGATAAAAAAAATTGTTAAATTTTGCGGGTAATTATAATTTTTTAGAGCAAATAATGATTCGATGGTATTTTAGCTCATGCCAAATTGAAATTCTTGGCGCATGATACATTACATGAATATTAAAATTGTTTTTGCACAGATCAGTGCTTAATATGGTAGGAAAAAGATTAGAAAGGTTATCATGAAAAAAAGTTTTGTTCTCGTACTGTTTCCGTTGTTGTTTTGTGGTCATATCTCATTAGGAGGAAGGCTCATGGCTCGTGACAATTTCAAGCAAGAAGACGTATCTTCTATTATTACACAATACTATTTACAAGGTGGCGAAGCGGAACGTTTATTAAGTGGTATATGGAAGCTTGAAAAAGCCAGGACTGAAAGTATTTTGCAAAGATTTTTACCCAAACCTCCAGCGACTATTGTAGATATTGGAGGTGCTTCCGGTGCTTATGCTCTGCCTTTGGCTAAACAAGGTTACCAGGTTTACCTGATAGATTTGGTTCCGCTGCATATTGAACAAGCAAAAGAATCTGAAAAAAAACAAAAAGATCATCCTCTTAAGGCTTGTGTGGTTGGTGATGCCAGAAATGTTGAGCTTCCAGATGCTATGGCGGATGTTGTTTTATTGATGGGTCCTCTTTATCATCTACCAGAAAAAAGTGATCGGTTGAAAGCAATTTCTGAAGCTTACAGAATTTTAAAACCAGGTGGATTATTATTTGCTGTTGGCATAAGTCGTGCTGCTTCATTTATCGATGGTTTGATTTACAACACGCTCAACGATCCCATCTGGCTAAATGTCATTGCGGAGGATTTAACAACAGGCAACCATGTGAACCCAACTCAAAAAATTCAGTATTTTACGACGGCCTTTTTTCATAAACCAGATGAATTAAAAGAGGAATTTGAAGTAGTAGGTTTTAAAAATGTTTCGATTCTCGCCATTGAAGGTCTTGGTTTTTTAATGCATGATTTTGATAAGCGGTGGAGTGATGAAAAAGAAAGAGAAGTTTTGATGTCTCTACTTGAAATGACGGAAGCTGATCCCAATTTGTTATCTGCAAGTTCGCATATTATGGCAATTGGCAAGAAGGGGTAAAT
>CAZBUZ010000105.1:0-4024 GCA_964495205.1 uncultured Pseudomonadota bacterium
TATGCGCCAACGATACGCAACAATAGCTACATGGTGAATGATTTAGTGGATACGCATTTACCACTGGTTCGTAACAACAGCTATATCCTGCGTGGCAGCAGCAATGCGATGCATTATTATGCGCCAACGATACGTAACAATAGCTATATGGTTAATGATTTAGTTGATACGCATTTACCACTGGTTCGTAACAACAGTTACATCCTGCGTGGCACCAGCAATGCGATGCATTATTATGCGCCAACGATACGCAACAATAGTTACTGGCTGAGGGTAAATAGCAATGCGATTACCGCTGTTGATGTACACAATATTGAAGAACACGAAGCTATATCAAAAAACATTCGAGCGAATAGTTACTACCTCAGAACTACAAGCGATGCGGTGCACCATTATGCACCAACGATACGTAACAACAGCTACTGGCTGCGGGTGAATAGTAACGCTATTGCAAACAATCATTCTCATCTTTTTAGCTTTGATCATGGGCCTGATAATATTGTGATTAACACAGCTGATTATACGATGCCATTTGATTTTTATGTGTCAGCAGATCACTTGTTGCAGGTACAAACAAGTTGCATTATCGACGGTGCTGGTCATGCGATAGCATTTGCCCGTGATAAAACCAATATTTTTCAGATAGGTGCGGGAGCTCGCGTTGAATTGCGCAATGTTGTGTTGAGTGATTTTAATGATGATACGGTTCAACTAGGTGATGAAACATCACAGTTGATTTTTGGCGATGGAACGTATATCGAATTGGGTAATAAGCAAACATTAAGTCGAGCGTGGATGTTTGATGGCAATACGAGTATTAATGGTAATGGTAATATCCTTGATGTAACCGATGGAGCATTTCACCTGCGCCGTAATGGCGTTTTATCATTGGCCCATCTTTCCCTTAAAGGGTTAGGTAATGATGGTACAGGTATTGATCCTCATTTTGTTTTTGGCAATAGAGCGGCTCAAGTTCGATTGAATCGTGCCGTATTAGAACTCGACAATCACTCGACGTTAACAACCGGTGGAGTATACGTTGAAGATTCATCATGGGTTACGACGAAATCTTATTATCTTACCTTTTCTCAGGCCGCATCGATGACGATTGATGGATGTGTTTTATGGTATGAACCCTTGATTGCTAAGGAAGACAACAACATTCGGCCTAAACGAAGTGATGATATAGCGCAGGCGCGCATATCTTATGTTTCTGGTGGTATTATTCAGTTTATTAAGAGTTTAGAAAGTGGCGGCACAGTTTTAGATGATGATACCGTTGTTATAGGAATGGGTTGGGATTTTGATACAATGACAACGCGTGATATAGTTTTTGGTACCTACACGCTTGCTGATTTTAAAAATGTGACAGAAAACAAATCGATTGTTGTTCTTATTGATGCGATTCTTGATGGTGCCCAGAATAAGTTAACCTTTGCCAAAACAACAGACCCTTTGGTACATATAAGCACAGGCAAGACGCTAAAATTTGAAAATATTAAGCTTGAGGATTATTTGTTTAGTCATGTTGTCCTTGGCAGCAATTCACATGTGATTTATGGTGATAATACGAGTGTTGTGCTTGCTGGTGATTATGAGCTTAATACCACCGTTACCTTCCAAGGTTCTTGTGTATTAGATGGTAATGGTAAAACAATAATTCTCGGTGGTCATGGTGGTTTTGATGTTGATGAGAATTCTTCTCTTAAATTGCAAAACATTACGCTTAAAAATGTGTCGCGTGCTAAATTGCAGTGCCTTGATAACACGGGAACAATTTCATTTGCTAATGTGTCGATGCATCTAGACGATGACTATTTCTTCAGTAAGGGTCGCTTTGAAATTATGCCAGCAAGCATGTTAGATGTGCGCGGGACTGATTCGTTTGTGTATCAAAGTCCTATGCGAAGCTTCATTAACTCAGGTGGAACATTGCAAATGATTGATGGGGCAATTTTTTACTATAACCCATCTATCGATAATCGTGACCTGTTGGTTTTCAAAGAAAATCCAGAAAATCACCAAAGAAATGCTGTCTTAAAATTAGATAATGCAACACTAGCGTCAACTACAACAGGTATGCGTCTTACGGGTGGCCAATTACACATAAGCAACAGGGATAATTATATGGAAAATCCAGATGCTACATCCTTATCAGAAGGAATTATGCTTGGTGATGGCATTGACGCTTTGCAGAACTGTGAAGTGGTTTTCCTTAACAATGGTGCTATCAAACTAACTTCAGGAATTTTAATTTGGGCAAATGTTGCTGAATAAGGATTTAAGGATAGGTATGAAGAAAAAAAGTTGTTTTTTTGCACAGATGCTTGTGTTACTCATGATATTGGATTTCAATTTACTTGTAGGACAAATAATAATAAGTCCCCCAGATGGAACAATCAAGTCCATGGCTACAACCCCTGTGTTTTTTAACCAAACAGGAAATACTCTTGGCGTAAATATTATCATTGAAACCCCTCCTGGAACGGTTAAAGATATAAGAAACGGTGCGATTGCCGGTGGTTCTGTAATATTTAGAGATAAGCCAGGGAAAATAGAGGATGCTTACGGCAATTATGTTGAGTTTTTAGGAAGCTATGATCCCGAAGAGAATAACATTACGATGGCTGCGTCTTCTGTTTTTACACAACAAGGAATTATGGGACTTGATGTTATTGCTTCAACCGGTGTGCTTTCTGGGGTGCTGCAAGGAAGTTCCTTGCGTCTTTCTGGAGCATCTTCATCGCCGGAGCTTAATATTTCTTATGCTGACGGAGACGTTGATTTGAATGGTGACGTTGTTACGTGATCTTAAATTTGGTGATGATGCACGGTTTATTCATACAGGTACTGTTGATTTGAATGGAAGAACTCTTTCTTTTGGTGGTAAGGCATTGACGTGGGATACCGATATTGTTTGGAAAAATGCGTTGGATTTGCAGTATAACAGTAAGATAACCCTTGATGGAGTTTGGTATTTTGATGGGGATTCTCATGTTTCTTTTAATGGTAATCTTTTGGATTTGAGTAATGGAGGAACCTTGTGGATAAGAGGTGGCACCGAATTGTATTTGACTAATGCAAAAGTGAAGGGATTAGGAATTGGGCGTATCGTTTTTGAAGATCCCAGTTCAAAACTTGTTTTGTCGCAAGTTGAGATAGAGATGAATAGAAATTATACGTTTACAACAGGCGGTATTTATGTTGATGGTCCAACGACGATTGTGACAAAAGATAAAACCTTGTCATTTGACACAAATGCTTCATTAACGGTTGATGGGGGGACTTTATGGTACGATACGCTTGGCTATTGGGATAAAGCAAATATCCAACCATTAATCGATGCTCCTGTGAATATGCATAGTAAATACGTAACGAGTATAAACGATGGCATTGTTCGCCTCAAGACATGGAATGATGTAGTAAGGACACACAGCAATGCATTTGCCTATAACAATCGCATCAATAGCAATGCATTAGTGGCGTATGAAACATCAAATGATGCAGTAGTAAGAGCACACAGTAACGCATTTGTCTATAACAATCGCATCAACAGCAATGCATTAGTGGCATATGAGATATCAAATGATGCAGTAGTAAGAACACACAGCAACGCATTTGCCTATAACAATCGTATTACCAGCAATGCCTTGGTGGCGTATGAAACATCGAATGATGCTCGACAGACAGATAATGAAACAACGATAAGAACACACAGCAATGCATTTGCCTATAACCATCGTATTGATAGTAACGCGCTGGCTTACAATCATCGTATTGCCAGTAATACGTTAGCTTATAACCATCGTGTCGATAGCAATGCCTTGGCATATAACTTCAGGGCGAACAGTAACGCTCTCAAGAAACTTGAAGCGAATGTGCGTACACACTCGAATCGCTTTGCATACGACGTGCGTGTAAACAGCAACACACTGGCATGGAACTTCCGTACCAATAGCAATGCGTTGATGTACAACTATCGTACGAATAGCAATGCAATTGCATGGAACTTTAGAATGAATAG
>CAZBUZ010000106.1:0-3942 GCA_964495205.1 uncultured Pseudomonadota bacterium
TTAGGCCTATAAAACAGAAAACAAAAACAAGAAAGGATTTATTTTGCTTTGGCATGATAAACGCTCCTTGGTAAGGAAGGATCTAAGTTTTTAAAACCATAGCACATCTTGACCTTTTGCATGAATATTTTTTAAAAAACAATGAGATCCTTATCTTGTGTCATTAACTCGTTAAAATTTCTTGCTCTATAGCTTTTATTTTTTGTGAAAATGATCGATCTTTAGTCATGAGTGTTTCGACTTTCGCTATTGCATGCGTTACTGTTGAGTGATCACGCCCACCAATAAAGCTTCCGATAGCTTGAAGTGAGCAAAAGGTCAGCTTTTTCATGAGATAAAAGGCAACTTGTCGAACACTTGCAATATCTTTTTGTCTTTTTTTAGAGCGTAAATCGTTGACCGAAAGATTATAATTTTTAGCTACCACCTTAAGTACGTTGTCCAGCAAGACCCCATCTTTTTTCTTTTCATTAAGTGTAAGCAAGACGCGACGAGCCATCTCAAGTGATATTGGTTGATTTGTAAGCGAAGAAAAGGCGCTTACGCGAATAAGTGCCCCTTCAAGTTCCCGTATATTCGAAAGAACTCGTGAAGCAATAAAATCTGCAACATCGTCGGGTAAGTTTAGATTGTTGGCGAGCGCTTTCTTTTTTAAAATGGCTATTTTGGTTTCTAGGTCGGGCAGTTGAATATCTGCAACAAGCCCCCATTCCATACGGGATTTGAGGCGACTTTGTAACCCGGCAATTTCTTTGGGAAACGTATCACTTGAAAGAACGATTTGTTTTTGCTGCTCATAGAGCGTATTAAAAATATGAAAAAATGTTTCTTGGGTTTGTTCTTTGTGAGATAAAAATTGCACATCATCCAAGAGCAAAAGATCTATTTTTTGATATTTGTTTCTGAATTGGTCTGATTTATCAAAGCGGATGCAATTAATAAATTCGTTAATGAAGTGATCTGTTGTTTCGTACCGGATATACGCGGTTGGATGTTGTTTTTTGACAGCGTTGCCTATGGCATGTAAAAGGTGTGTTTTCCCCAGTCCGGTGCTACCATAAATGAAAAGCGGGTTGTATGCTTTGCCGAGGTTTTCACTTATTGCAATGGCTGCAGCATGTGCAAGCGAATTGCTTGGACCAACGACAAAAGTTTCGAAGACGTACTGAGGATTGATATTGCAGCTCTCTTTGCTTTTGCCGCGTTTTGGTGATGCGATGATGGACTTTGGTTCTTGTGTTGCTGGCAGTTGCATGTTGTTATTATGCATCGTGGACGGTTCTGGATTTGAAGCTGGAGTACTTGATGGTTTGCTCAATATGTTGTGATGAATGACGGATGCTGGAATGATGGTACGGTGTGGCGTTTCTTGCTGCATATTGACGATAAAAAATAATTTGATGTCGTGCGCCTGTAGGAGCCGTCCCAAGTGTTTTTTGAGCAACTCGGTATAGTGCTCTTGAATCCACTTGTTAACGAATTGGTTGGGTGTGCGTAGGGTAACCGTATTGTTTGCTGGATTCCAATCATCAAGCGTTACGGCTTTAAACCAGGTTTCAACAATCTGGCTTCCCGCTTCTTCTTTGATGATTTTTAAAAATTCCTCCCACACAAAGAGCACAAAATATCCTTCAATATATGTTAATTTATCTTAAAAGTTTACATAACCGTCTTGGTCGACATATGTTGCACAGTATACCAGGTGTTGCGATTAGGGGGAATATTTAAAAAAGAAAGAAAGGATTTTTTATGAAGAGGGTACGTTTTTTACAATTCTTGATGGGGATATTTTGTTTAGTTGCCGTTGGGTGTGGAAAAAAGAAAAACGAAAAATTAGCGCAAAATTATTATAAGTTAAGCATGGCCGAGCTTAGTCGCGAAGCACCTTCAGCTGGTGCTGAGTTATTAGCATACAAACGAGCACTTGGTTACATAGACCAGGCGCTTACGCAAGCTTATTGTGCCGAGTATTTAGCGTTCAAAGCAACATTGCTGTTTAAATTGCAGAATTTTGAGGAAGCTGATCGCTTTTTTTCTCGCGCATTGAAAGAAAAAGCATCACCTGTCCTGCGCGGGGAGATTTTAAATAATTATGCCTGTTTTTTGGCATATCATAAAAGAGCAGAAGAAGCACTTGCGATTTGGCATGATTTAGTATGTGATGAATACTATCTAACGCCGGAGGTTGCCTACGTTAACCAAGGCAACCTTTATGCTGCAAAAAAAGAGTATCAGCAAGCAAAGAGTTGTTTTCTTAAGGCGATTGAGTTAGCACCCGATTATTTGGATGCGCATTATCATTTGTCCGTTCTTGCCCAACAACAAGGCGATGTGTCTTTGGCTAAAAATACTATTAGCGCTGCTTTATACGTGGAACCACACAACAAAGGCATGCAATTGCTTGCTCATCAATTAGGGATTTCGCTTGATCAGGCAGATAATGCGGCCGGAGATCAAAAACTATAACCTTTTTTATTTATTGATCTCATTTTTAATAATCCAGTAAACTAAACATATAAGGGAATCTTTAGGGGCTTTTAGGGGTTGCTTCTTACCAGGGGGGGGCGATGAAAATCATTGCATTGTTTGCATGTGCGTTTAGTTTTTTTTACAGCGGCACGACGGTGGCCCATATTAAACGAGAAGAGGGTTGGTTTTATAAATATCTGCGGCATCTTGCTGCTGAACGTGTACAGCAACAGCAACCAACGCATGAAAAAAAACAGGATGGATCTACCGATAGCGTTGTGGCGCTTGTTCACGGCGTGCAATCATTTAATCGCCTTGTTATTAATCAGTCTCATCACCTTCCGGTGGTGGTAAAGTTTTTTTCACCGCAGAGCCCTGATTCCATTAAGGTTAAAAAGAATTTTCAAGAGGTTGCCGAACATTTTAAACATAAGGTTTCATTTGTAGCGGTTGATATCCTTGAAAACAATGATGTTTTTGCTCAGGTAACATTGATTTATCGATTGGGTCAGATTGATCTGCCGCTTTTTCTTTTTTATAAAGATGGGCAATTGCATAGGCCAGATCATGAGCCAACACCGATGATACAGGGGTATTTTACGCAAGAAAATCTAGAAAACTTTATTCAGAAAAAGTTCTCAATAGACGATAAACGTGCGTGATTGAATGGTCGTTCATTGCATAGAATGCAGAAATAAATGAAGCATGCAAGACGTTGTTGATTTTTCTCAGAAATATTTCTAAACTTCGGGTGGTTTCATGCATTTGTACGCATGATTTTGTTTGTTTTTTGCAAGGAGATGTGATGAACTATCGCATGATTTTTTTCTTATCGGGATTCTTTTTTTCGTTTTCGTGTGCTTTTGCAATGGAATCTTCTGAGCAGTTGATTAAGACAATTGGGTCTGCAGCCGCTACGATATCAATCCAAGAGCGTTGCGCAAAGATTAATGAACTAGAACATGCTAAAAGACTTTCTGCTACTCAGCGATCTTTGTTGGAAGGACATGCAATAGCCTTGCAGGTATCATTACAAAAAGAGCATTTGTATTTATTTCATCCTAATAACGTAACCTATGTTCTCTTGCCTGAAGCGGACCTGATTGTTTTTGAGGATTTGGATGTTCAGGTGAGCAAGGAGAATCGTGTTATTTGCGGAAAATATGCTGCTGAAAAAAGCGAGGAAATTATTGCTGCTTTAATGGCAAAACATGTAGCGTCGCCTGTTTGTTTGGTGGTTGCGCCTGAGGTTGGAGAAGCACCTGTTGGTGGAGAAGCTGCGGCTGATCTTGTTGATCCTGTTCGAACAGATGTTATTGCTCCAGACGAATTTGTGAGTGCTGCTCTTGCTGCTGGAGATCCTGTGGCAGGACTTAGAGAAGGTGGTGTGCCAGCGGTAAAGCTCCCTGGATTTTTAGCTATGGCTGGTGATTTTTTTGATATTATGCATCGTGGTGCTCCTGTTGATGAGCT
>CAZBUZ010000107.1:0-3929 GCA_964495205.1 uncultured Pseudomonadota bacterium
GGTCGATGATTTGTTGCAGGTTGGATTTGTCAATTTTTCCTGTTATAAAGATTGGCAGGGGTGTGTTTTCTCGCGCACTATGCCATTCAGATTCAATTTCAAGTGTTTCGGCTCCTGGCTTGTGCGGAAGACGGTTGAGAACGATGGTGTCAATCCCCAGCGTTTTTGCGTCAAGCGATGATTGCCCGATAGATTGTGCATCTAATAAATCGAGCGCGATTTTGGCATCAAAAATTTTGGCCGTTTCAACGGCTTTTTTGATGACATTATGTGCTGCTCCCGCCAAGACGCTTATGTAGCGTGCTCCTGATTGAGCGAGCATGGTGATAGCATCTGGTGCTTTTTCAATTATTTTGGCTTCTACAAAAATTTCTTTATTGGGAAACGTGCTTTTAAAAGTTTTAACTGCTTTTATCCCTTCTTTGAATAAAAGAAGAGAGCCAATGCCGATTATGTCTGCGTATTCTGCTGTTTGTTGTGCAATTTCAAGTGCTTGGTTGAGGTCGGGGAGATTGTAAGATATTTGCAATTTCATGCCTTGCTCCTTTTTTAAATTAAAAAAATAAGTTATAAGTAATGTCAAAGCTACTTAAAATTGATCGGAGGGGCAATAGTTCAGTATTTTTCAACCGGTAATTATGTAATTTAAAAAACATTGCGATGATTTTTAATTAATGGATCAACTCATGAAACAAATAATTAGTCACTTGAAGGCTTGTGATACGAAAGATATTATTGTCATAGGCGATGTTATGCTTGATGAATATTGGTTTGGAGATGTTTCTCGTATTTCTCCAGAGGCGCCTGTTCCTGTGTTGCATCAGGAAAATAAGGAATGGTGTTTGGGGGGCGCGGCTAATGTTGCAGCAAATTGCAAGCATATTGGCTTTAGAGTTTCCCTTATTGGTTTAGTTGGGGCTTCTGATGATGAAGGCCATCGTGTGGTATCCATGATTAAAGATACTGGCATTGATGCTGATGGTTTGGTTCGAAGTGAGCATCGTATAACAACGTGCAAAAAACGAATGATGGTTAAAGGCCACCAGCTTTTGCGTATTGATGCCGAGCAATCTCGAGTGCTTATGCCGCAGGAAGAAGCCGTTTTATTAAAAAACATTGATGCCTACCTTAAGCCTGGCGCGACCGTATTGATCTCTGATTACGCCAAGGGAGTTATCTCTCCGACGGTTATTGCTCATGTGGTAGAGCGGGCAACGGCTGTTGGTTGCCTGATCTTAGTTGATCCGAAGGGGCCTGATTTTGACAAATATGCGGGTGTTCATTATATCAAGCCAAATTTAAAAGAATTTAACCAGATGGTGCAGTTTTGGGGTCTCCCTACAGATGCTTCCTTGGTTGCTAATGCACAGGAGATTTGCAGACGACTTTCTTTGCGTGGTTTGTTCATAACGTTAAGCGAACACGGTATTCAGTATGTGAGCGAACAAGAATCGTATTATTGTCCTGTTTTTAAGCGGGAAGTTTATGATATAACCGGTGCGGGTGATACGGTTTTTGCTTTTCTTGCGCTTGCGTTAAGCAATAATCTTTCGATTGAACAGTGTTTGCAGTTGGCCAATCGCGCAGCCGCTGTTGCGGTGTCACACCTTAAGACGTATGCGGTAAGCTTAGAAGAACTTATTGATCGAGATTTTGATACCAATGAAAAAATCTTTTACGATTGGACAAGATTAAAAATAGAGCTCGATTGGTTGCGGCGCGGTGGTAAACGCGTTGTTTTTACCAACGGGTGTTTTGATTTGCTGCATTCTGGGCACATACACTTGCTTAATGAAGCCAAGCGCATGGGTGATTTGTTGGTGGTTGCGCTTAACTCTGATGAATCTGTTCGTCGTTTGGGTAAGGGGCCAGGGCGTCCGGTCAACCAACTTGAAGAGCGCGCAACGTTGATTGCTGCTCTTGGCATGGTTGATTTTGTTGTTGCTTTTGATCAGGATACCCCGAAAGAATTGATCGAATATCTGAGCCCTGATGTATTGGTTAAGGGTGGTGATTACAAGGCAGAGAGTATTGTTGGATATGATTATGTCAGAGGTTTAGGGGGCAGCGTGAAAGTTGTTGATTATATGCCCGGACATTCAACAACCAATGTGGTAAAAAAAATAGAAAATGTCAGTAGCGGTATGTAATGGGTTCGAGATAGTTTATGCGTATTGCGATAGTTGGGTTTGGTGTTGTTGGCAAGTCAATGCTTGGCTTTGTAAAAAGCGAGCTTGGTAGAGCATTCATGGGGGCGAGGAAGCCTGATCTTATGGTCTGGGATTCTCGTTCTTTTTCTGAGCAAGAGCTTCAAACAATCAATGAAGCTGGTGCTCGGGCGGTGACAAGGGAGGCTGTGACACTCGGTGAAGTGATGAGCTTGGCCGATTTGGTTATGGTGAGCCCAGGGGTCAATATGAATCGCTATAAACATTTATCCCATAAAATTATCTGTGAGCTGGATCTTTTGAAACACTTCTTTGATCTTCGTACCGTTGGCATTACCGGATCGTTAGGCAAAACAACAACGACCAAATTGCTTGGGTTACTTGTTGGGCAATCGCGTCGCGTTGAGGTCGGCGGCAACATCGGTCTTGGTATGCTTGATCTCATCTCTCGAAAAAATGACCTCGATGTTGCAGTTCTTGAGCTTTCGAGTTTTCAGTTAGAGTTTAATAAAGCATGGGCGCCGGATGTGGCTGTTTGGACCAATTGTTTTGCCAATCATCTTGATCGGCATGAAACCATGGCGGCTTATGTTGATGCTAAAATAAATATACTTCGGCATCAGTCCTCGGGTCAGGCGGCTTTGCTTTCAGTATCTCTTTTTGAGGGAGATGTTGAGCCGTTGCTAGCGCAGGTGTTAGCTGAGGTCAAAAGTCAGCTCTATCTGGTTAGTGCTGCGCCAATTTCATGTGAATTGTTGAAGCGTGTGCCGCGAGCATCTTTTCGGGTACTTTTTGTTGAGGCGGGGCAGCTTGTTATGGGTATGGTCGTAGATGGCCAACTGACAACGTCTGTGCCAGTATGCATGGTTGCTGACCTTCCTCCCGTAACCTTTCTTGATAATTGGTTGCATGTTTTTGGTGCTTTGTATGCTCTTGGGATTGATTTAAGTGATGTTATCGCATGGCTGCGAGAACATGGCAATACAATCTCTCTTGATAATGAACACCGTTGTGAGTTGGTGGCTACGGTGCGTGGCGTTGATTTTTACAATGATTCCAAGGCGACCGTTATTCAATCCACCGAGGCGGCGGTGCGTAGACTTGCGGCAACAGGCCGGCCCGTTATTTTAATTTTAGGTGGTTTGGGCAAGGGGGTTGATCGTTCTCCGCTGCTTGCAGTGCTTAAAAATATAGACAAGATTAAAAAGATTTATTGTTTTGGTAAAGAGTGTGGTGTTTTTAAGCCGGCGGCGTCATGCTATGCAACGCTTGAAGAAGTTATGGCTGACGTTATGTTGACTGTTTTGCCTGGAGATCAGGTTCTTTTTTCGCCAAGTGGTACCAGTTTTGATTTGTATAAAAATTATGAAGAGCGTGGTAAGACATTTAAGGCTTTGGTTGCTCAGATAAAATAACATCTTTTTATTGAATTTTAACGTCTATTTTTGTCATTCTGAAATTCGATTTAAGCATGCTTCTATTTAAAAAGGGAAGGATTGTTATGGCTGTTCCCGTTGATCGCATTCGACGAGACCTCCGTATTTTTTTATCTATAGTTGGCTTGTTGACGCTTATTGGGTTGGTCTTTATTTATTCATCCAGCTCCGTATTTGCGCTCGAAAAATTTGGTGCGGCTCACTATTTTTTAAAAAAACAACTTATTTATTTTGGGATGGCACTTGTCTGCTTTTTTGTTTTTGCAGCAGTGCCTATTGAGTTTTGGCGGCGCATGGCACCTTATCTTTTTTTGGGATCATTGTT
>CAZBUZ010000108.1:0-3882 GCA_964495205.1 uncultured Pseudomonadota bacterium
CATTAAATGGATCTTTTTTTTAAAAAAAACCAAAAAACGCCAGATTTGCCTGAACTCACCCCCCTAAAATCTTTAAAAAACTCGAATATTTTTCCCAAAATAAATAAAATTTGGCGAAATATAATTTCAGCTTGAAATTATATTTTATTTTTAATAAGATAGAAAAAGGATCAACACCATGCAAAAGCCTAGGATAAAATTTTTAAAAAAATGGGGGTTATCGTGAATGAAAAACAATCAAAATTAGACATTGTCTTATCAAATCAGCTTCTTCAAGAAGAAGCGCTCTATCATTTTACACAAGGTGAACTTGAAAAATTTGATGCCTTGGTGGGTGAGCAGGCTTGCCAAATCCGTGCAAGCATGATCTCCGACATGTACGAGAAATATGCAATACACTTAAAAGATAACAACCTCATCACCCGATTCACCACACAAGAACGCGAAACATTGCTCCTAAGCTATTTTCTTACAAAATTTCAACATAAAGAAGCAATTGCTGCGTCAAAAAAAACAATCCATGAACGATTCAAATTACAAGAAGTCGTACGCCTCGACCTTCCGCAGGTCATGACTTTTTTTCAAGTCCCCAAAAATCAAGCTGATCTTATCATCCATGCGACGCAAGTTAAGCTTGCGGAGTTGTCACTAGCATATCTTTTCATGATCACCGATAGCAAATTACACCATGCCCCGCATATTGAACCACTCCTGCACCAACAGCACAGCATTTGTGGCCGACCAGCTATTGGTTGTTATGTCTCTATTGTTCTTGCATATTACAATGCCCTTGAAAGCAACCGCCCGATTGTCATCAAAATAAATCGTCTCTGCAAAGAGCAAAACAAATCCTTCACCTTTTTCTTTAAGCCACAGGATAAGCACCAGTATCAACCCACGACCATGGAACAAGATTTCATGGATCACGCGGCATTAATTATAGAAGGAATAAGTGTGTGCTCAAACCCAAACTGCCAAGGCTGCTTAGAACAAGAAACATTCTTAAGCACATGGAACAAAGCGCTTGAAAAACATGGACTTTTTCATATGCTCTGCGCAAACGCGGCGCAACATAAACAATTTGTTGGCAACGAGGATATTTCTTATGATTTTAGCACAACAATTGATTTCGGAAAAAAATTCACCCACGACAAAGAAGTCGCCGAACAAGAAGGATACAGCTTCAATAACCCATCAACTCTGTTAATTAAGCATATCTACGCAAACAAACTCTCTTTAGAAACACACAAGCTTGACCTTGCACAACAGGTAATGATACATTAAAAAATAATTTTCCATTTTTAAAAAAAAGGAGTTTGTTATGCGGGTCGCGACTGTGTTAAAAAAACCTCATGCTTTAATAAAACTCGCGCAGACTGCTTGTTTATTGCAGCATCAATTCATTAATTTCCTTATAGCCGCATCGCAATCTACACACCATTACAAAAAAGAATACACCATCCCTTTATCAATTTTATTAAATTATTTAAACAACACGAGAGACACGCAACGCATCAGAGATATCACCAACAGCCTCCAAGAATTAAAAACAGCTGTTGTTTTTAATAGCAGGCGCCACGCAAAATTTCCGTTTTTCTCCTCAATTATTATAAAAAAATCTAAAAAATCGCTCGGCTCGCTTGTGTATACTTTTAGCCCTGAATTTCAAAGCATTATACTGGATACCAAACAAACGGCGCCTATCAATCTTTTTATTGAACGTGCTTTAAAATGCCGCTATTCGCTGGCAATATATGAACTATGTATGATATACAAAAGTAAGCACCAAACCCCCTGGCTCGATTGTCAAGACCTTCGTGATTATTTAAATGTCACTGATTCCCATTACACAGGATTCAAATTTTTTAATAATCGCATTCTCAAAAAAGTAGTTAAAGAAATTAATGAAAAAATGGATATTACTATCCAACCCTTCTACCAAAAAGACGCAAAAGGCACGATAACAGCGTTAAAATTTAGCATAAAAAAACAAGGATTTGATCGTTTTTTTTTAGATTTTTTTGCCCCAAAAAAATCTTTTATTCAAAAACTAAACCAACTGAACCCTAAAAAACGAAAAACGGCACCCATTCAAAGTTCTTATCCCAAAAAAGAGATTACTTTAGTTTTACGCGCACTGGGTATTTCAGCATGCAATCTAGCAAAACGATGTCCTCTCTATACTATTTCAGCCCAAGATTTTGATTGTATCTTGGAACTTTTTAAAACAAATAAAAAAAATATTTTATTTGTGTACAAATGGTTACAAGGAAGGATTACCCCGATCATCAGCTTTGATCATTATCCCGAGCCCAGTTGCTCGTGTTTGAAATGCTCATGCCCTTGCCGCAAGTAGCGGTGTCACATACCAAAGGATAGCTAAAAAATGACAGGCGCTTCCGCCCAAAACAAAAAGATGCCAAATCACATGGAAAAAAGGAATGCGTTCTAACACATAAAAAATCACGCCAAACGTGTAAAAAAGCCCACCAATGGCAACCCACAAAAACCCCGGCAAAGTAAGACTATAGAAAAACGGCTTGATGGCAATCAACGCCATCCATCCCATGCCAAGATAAATTAAAGTTGAAAGAAAATCAAAACGCCCAACAAAAAAAATCTTAAAAATGATCCCAAGCAGCGCAAGTGGCCATAAAATGGAAAGCATCAAGGTGCCCCAAAAGGCTGGTTTCATAATCAAACAAAAGGGGGTATAGGTCCCGGCAATAAGCAAATAAATTGAAGCGTGATCACAAATACGCAACACATGTTTGGCTCGCGCCGTTTTTGCGCCATGATACAAGGTTGATGCTAAATACAATAAAATAAGCGAGCCTCCATAAACACCAAAACTGATCAACCGTGAAATACTACCTTCTTGAAAAGCATAGTGCATCAATGTGCCAAAACCAATAACACCTAAACCAACACCAACGCCATGAGTAAGACTATTAAAAAATTCTTCAACCCTTGATTGCACACGCATAGGATACTCCTTCTCGATTTGGCATTCAACTTCAGCTAACACCTTACGCCGCAGCGAAAATACTGTCAACCCTTGTTTTGAAAAAGAACACCATGCTAGGATTGAACAATATTTACAACGAGCAGCCAAATATCCCAAGGAGATCTTCATGAAAACAAAGAACCGGTTTTTTCATATTCAATCACTACTCACCCTTCCTCGCACCGTCTATGCCTTAAGCTTTGGTAGCTTTTTTAATAATGTCGCGTCTGAGATGATCATACCGCTTATCCCTATTTTTCTTACCACAACGCTAGGCACCCCAATGGCAATCGTTGGTATCATCCTTGGGCTGACAGAAGCGTTAGCACATGTACTCAAAATTTTTTCTGGCTGGCTTTCAGACAAACTTAACACACGCAAGCCACTTGTTATTTTTGGCTATGGTAGCTCTGCGATAGGCAAAGCGCTCATAGGGTTTGCGTATAACTGGCCCATGGTTCTTCTCTCACGCATTATTGATCGCACAGGAAAGGGGATAAGAACATCCGCCAAGGACGCCTTGCTTGCAGAAATAACAGAACCAAATCGCCGAGGAATGGCTTTTGGATTTCATCGCCTTTTTGATAGTGGCGGAGCCGTAATGGGGCCACTGGTTGCACTCGCCCTCCTCCATTTTTTAACGAGCGATCTGCGCACAGTGTTTCTGCTTACCCTTATCCCATCGGCAATTTCACTCTTTATTTTAATAGCTTTTGTTAAAGATAAAAAAAATCCAGACAAGCAACAACCCTCAACCGCTATCAGCTGGGTCAAAGAAAATGTCCCATTTAATAGGTTTCTCATGATAAGCGCCATCTTTGCGCTGGGTAATAGTTCCGAGGCATTTCTTATCATCAGGGCACAATCACTCGGAT
>CAZBUZ010000109.1:0-3671 GCA_964495205.1 uncultured Pseudomonadota bacterium
CGCGATAGCGTCCTGGCTCGCTAACGCATGCTAAATAATCAAGAACCGCGGAGCCATGAAAAATCAAATCGCCGCATCCGCGAGCGCCTTTGAGTTTTGCCGCGTGTGTTCCTGGGGTTGCATAAAACTCATTCCACGTAAGACCATTTGCCAGTGGCTGGTCTGGGAAAAATTGATAGCAGATTGTTCCAGGTGGCCTATTGATGGTTTCTTCCAGTAACGGTTTCATGTTGATACTGGTGGGATGGTGGGGGGCTCCTTGTTCGCCAATGCCAGCATGGCAAAATTGTATAAATTTTACCTCTCCTGTTGATGTATGAGTTCCTACAAGGTAGAGCTGTGGGAGGTGTTGGAAAAGTTGCAAAATGGCTGCGCACGGAAATCCGGGGAATTTGGCAGCAAGCTCCGCTTCAAAGCCAAAAAAAGAAAAGGTGCCCGAGGCCTCATGGTTGCCTTGCAAGATACTAACTTTTCCTGGATTTTGTTTTTGAATTGTTGAGGCAAGGGTCCAGGTTTCAATGCTGTAGTGTCCACGGTCACCAAGATCGCCTTTGATGATTACCATAACGTCTTCATGGAGTGTTCCATCTGGATCTGCAAGGCCTAAAGAGACAAGTCGTTTTAGGTTGCGGCTAAATGAGTGGACATTTCCATGATAGTCCCCCATAGAAACAATTTTGATATTTGGTGGGACGATACATGCTTTGCCAAAAACGGCATCGGAGTTTTTGTTGATTGTTGGTAATGCCGAGATGCCGCCAACCCATGATGCGCTAGGGCTTGCCAATTGTTGTTTCATGGTGATTGTTGATTGTTGTATTAACCCTAAAAATGTTTCTGGAGTAATTAGAGGAGAGCCACAAAGTAATAGATCTTTGAGGAAGTGGGCTTTACTATAAGGGATGTCTGGTTTTGTTGGCTGGCATGAATAGTTAAATTCATAAAGGTTGGCAAAAATTTCATCCATAACCTGTTGAGGGGAAGATTGTTCGGTTACGAGAGCGGTGGTTGTTGTCTGTACAAAAGCTGCAATGCTTAAAAAAATAAGCCCATACACGAAATATGTTTTTTTCATGAAGTTTTCCTCTTAAAAACCTTCAGTTTTTTATCTTTATCGGCACCATAAAATTTTTTCTCAATAACGTCAATTGCTTGTTGTGTAAATAGGAAATTGCCGGCACCATCGTTGAATTTGATTTTTTATATTTGCAATATTTTGATCTTGCCCTCGCATAATTGCCTCGTCTATCAGTACGGTAAGTTCTTGAACTTCTCGTTCTTTGAGGCCTCGAGTGGTTATTGATGGTGTGCCAATGCGGATGCCGCTGGTGATTGTTGGTGGTTGCGGGTCGCCGGGAATACTGTTCCGGTTGATAGAGATGTTGCATTGTCCAAGAATTTCTTCAACATGCTTGCCGGTAAGGTTTGGTGATTTGCTGCGAAGGTCAACGAGGAATAGGTGGGTATCGGTGCCGCCAGACACAATTTTGTAGCCCAGCTCTTTAAAGGTGTTTGCCATGGCCTGGGCATTTTTTATGACTTGTTTTTGGTAGTCTGCAAAATCAGTTTTTTGCGCTTCTTCAAAGGCTATAGCTTTAGCTGCAATAACATGCAAGAGTGGTCCACCCTGTGTTCCGGGAATAATTGCTTTATCGATTTTTGTGGCATATGCAGCTTTGCTGCAGATAATGCCGCCACGGGGGCCGCGTAATGTTTTGTGTGTAGTGCTGGTGATGACGTCTGCATAAGGAACTGGGCTTGGAATGACCTTAGCTGCAATAAGACCGGCGATATGTGCCATGTCCACAAGGAGAAGGCTGCCGGTTGCCTTGGCGATTGTAGAAAGACGTTCAAAATCAATTAAACGTGAATAGGCTGATGCTCCGGCGATGATAAGCTTAGGGTTGTGTTGTTCGGCGAGTGTTGCAATTTCGTCATAATCAAGAAGTCCCGTTTCGAGGTTGACTCCATAACTGACCGCCTTGAAAATTTTGCCTGAAAAATTGATTGGATACCCATGGGTCAGGTGTCCACCGGCTGCCAATCCCATGCCAAGAATGGTATCCCCAGGCTGAAGGAGGCTAAAGTAGGCTGAAAAATTGGCAGATGAGCCAGAGTGTGGTTGGACGTTCATATGGTCAACGCCAAATAGTTTTTTCCCCTGTTCACTTGCGTAAGTTTCTATTTCATCAACGATTTTACAGCCACCGTAGTATCGTCTCCCTGGATAGCCTTCGGCGTACTTGTTAGTCAAAATTGAACCAGCTGCCTTAAGAACAGCGGGACTAGCATAGTTTTCAGAGGCGATAAGATTGATTGTTCCTTCTTGGCGTTGTAATTCTTGTTCGATGAGAGAAAAAATAACTGATGACATAGGCGCTCCTTTTTTTGATGCTAGGGATGCCTGGACCATTTGCAAAAAAGTGTGCAGGCATTTAAAATATTGACTAATAGTATTGTTGCTTCGTAACCTTAATACGAGGATATGTAAGCAGCATACTTTATGATTTGGTACTTGTTGAGTATTTTTTGAGGGGGATTTTCTTATGAAAAAGCTTTTATTAGGCTTTGTTCTTTTTACGATTGCAGCACCAGAGCTAGCTCTTTGTGGCCGTGGTGGTGACTCATTTGCTGGCGGCCTTGCTGGAGGCATGGTCGGGGGCTTGGTGAGCGGGGCTATAGCCCAAGGATCTTCTCGACAATCAAGAAAAGATGTTGAACATGAGATGCAGAAAGAGAAAGTTTCGCAATTACAGCGAGATATGGATAAAAAAGAGCTCGAAGCGAAACTTGAGCAACAGCGGATAGTTGAACAACAACGGCTGGCAACGCAGCAACAAGAACGGGATCGCTCCAACACGCTAATGTATCTCTTATTCGGTGTCATTTTTATTATGTTCTTAGCAATTATTGGCTTGGGTATTTTACTTGTTAATATGCGGAAAAAGGGCGAATAAGCACGGAAATAATCAGTAAAACAGAAAAAGGATAAAAGGAGGTAGTGATGAAAAAAATAGTGCTATTAAGTGGACTTCTTGTTCTGTGTTTTAGTTCACTTACGTACCTGAGTTGGGGGCGCGGTGGTGGAGAATCATTTGCAGGTGGCCTTGCTGGCGGCATGTTCGGAGGGCTGATGAGTGGCGCTATGACTCGTGGAGCTTCAAGCGAGCGCAGTGCCTCAATCTCGGCATCCGTAATGCGTGAAATTGATAAATTAGAAAATGCGGTACGGTACGATCTTATTAAGCTTGATGAACGCATTAAGGTTTTGGAGCGCGAGAGTGGTAAGGGAGGATTTGCCGATGCTCAAGATCTAAAAGAAGATCTAGGCTCGCTTAAAAAATCATTAAGGAAAGTTGAAACAAACATTGAAAGTAAGATTGAAGCTCTTGAGGATAGGGTTGTTTCAATGGACAAAAAACTTAAAAAGATGGACGCAAGAATAAAAAATGTTGAAGGTAAAAGCACACCAGAGGAACCAGAAACAAAGAAAGAATCGAAACTTGAAACAAAGCTTGGTGAACCAGTTGCTCAGATAAACGTGAACGCTGAGGAGCAAAAATAGCTATTTTTTATCATGTAAAAATGAACGAGGCGGATTTTTATGCAAAGATCCGCCTCGTTTTTGTGTTTTGGTTAAAATTATTTTTTTGTCTGATAGGCTGGGGTAG
>CAZBUZ010000110.1:0-3644 GCA_964495205.1 uncultured Pseudomonadota bacterium
ATTTTTCTCAAAATCGCACATAAGTGTTATTTTCCGATGAATGCGCTTTTGCTTGAGTTGCTAACTCGTTATCCAGCTTTTAAAGTGAGCTTTAGCTTTTCTGGCGTATTTTTGGATCAGTGCATTAGCTATTGCCCGGAGCTTTTACAAAGTTTTTTACAGCTTATTGCAACAGGGCGCGTCGAAATTTTATCGGAAACTTATTACCATTCATTAGCTTTTTTGTATTCACCAGAAGAATTTATTGAGCAAATTTTGCTTCATAAAAGCAAGATACAAAAACTTTTTGGAGTGACGCCGCAGGTTTTGCGTAACACAGAGCTTATCTATCATAATGATTTGGCTGCAATCGCAAAAAAACTTGGTTTTTTGGGCATGCTTATGGAGGGTGCGGATAAAGTTTTGGGTTGGCGATCTCCTAATTTTGTATATCAAGCACAAGACATTGATATAAGCCTCCTGCTTAAAAACTATCGCCTTTCTGATGATGTGGCGTTTCGTTTTTCTGAAAAGCATTGGATTGAATATCCTTTGACCGCATCAAAGTTTGCATCCTGGGTTAATGCTACCCATGGGAATGGAGAGACGATCAATCTGTTTATGGATTATGAAACCTTTGGGGAACACCAGTGGGCATCATCGGGGATTTTTGATTTTATGATGCATTTGCCCGCTGAATTATTGCATCATCCTCAAAATAGTTTTGCAACGCCAAGCGAAGTTATAAAGCAATATCGGCCGGTGGGGGAACTTGATGTGCCTTATTATCTTTCATGGGCAGATACCGAGAGAGATTTGAGCGCTTGGGTGGGAAATGATATGCAGCGTGCGGCATTACAAAAACTTTATAGTTTTGAAGCCAAAGTAAAAAATGTGGTGGATGCTTCACTGCTTTCTGATTGGCGAATGCTACAGACATCCGATCATTTTTATTACATGTGTACAAAGTGGTTTAGTGATGGGGATGTGCACAAGTATTTTAACCCTTATCAAAGCCCTTATGAAGGATTTGTTTATTTTATGAACATTATGAAAGATTTTGATGTGCGTGTTGCTCAACGGAGTGATAACTGTAAGGATTTGAAACATGACCAGTGTGCATGTAGTTCATTATGCTAATGGTATTACTGCTTTTGCGCAATTTGTTTTGGTTGCTGATGTTGGTGGAACCAATACACGATGCGCGCTTTTTGAGGTTGTCAATACAACCTATACGATTGTATTTGCTATGCATTTTTTGACCAAGGAAGTTCATAGCTTTACCGATGTTATATTGCAGGCATTATTGGTTGCTCGCAATGATTATGGAATTTTAGTGGATTGTGCAGCGATTGCTCTTGCGGGTTATGCAATTAATCATAATGATGTTTGGAAGTTATCAAATGCTCCCTTGACCATTATAAAACAAGAGCTATTGCATCAAACACCCTTGAAAACTATTTTTATGTTGAATGATTTTGAGGCGATAGGTTATGGCCTAGAGGTGCTGGATGAACAAGATTTCATAAGCATCAATACCGGGAGTGATAATCGTAGTGAAAATAAAGTGATTGTTGGAGCTGGTACTGGGTTGGGTAAATGCATTGTGGCATGGAATGTTTTTGATCAGCATTATGTGCCCATTCCGTCTGAAGGAGGGCATGCGGATTTTTCCATTCATAATCAAGAAGAACTTGAACTTGCCCTTTTTATCAGGAAAAAGCGGTACGAAGATTCTTATCTTGAATGGGAAGATCTATTGTCAGGACGAGGCATCGCCAATATTTATCGTTTTTTTGAAAAAAAGGAACGTTGTATTTCTGGTGTGCGGCGCTTGACGATCAAAGAAAACGACTACAATCCTGAGCTAATAACTTCCTATAGAGATTCGGATGATTGTTGTAGGAAGACTTTTGAGTTTTTTTGTGCTCTTTACGGCCGCTGTGCCAAAAATTTTGTATTGGAGGCGCGGGCGTTTAATGGGGTGTATCTGGCTGGTGGTATTGTGATGAAGCATGCTCAAACATTTGCACGTGATTTTTTTTTAGCTGAGTTTCTGTATCATCGAAGTTTTAAAAAACTCTTAGAACAAGTTCCTGTTTCCATTATTAACAATCAACATGTCGGATTATTTGGTGCTGCTCGTTTTGCGATGCTTCGCGTTAACCATATGAAAGGATTGTGATTATGCCTCGTTATTTTGTTTTCGGTAATGGAAATATATTAGTTGGTCAAGATAAATACAGCCAGATAAGAGATTTTTATTATCCTTATGTGGGGCAGGAAAATCATGTTGGTGGAAAATGTCATAAACTTGGGATTTGGTCAGACAATCAATTTTTTTGGTTTGATGATAAGGAATGGGATAGAGTTTTAAGCCACAAACCTGACTCAATGGTGAGCGATGTTGTAGCAACAAATCGACGCATGAATATAAAAATAATACTTAATGATGGCGTGCTTCATCATAAAAATATTTTTTTGAGAAAACTTGTTGTTGAAAATGAGGCTGATCAAGAAAAAGAAGTGAGGGTTTTTTGTCATCAACGATTTCAGATCTTTGAAAATGCTATCGGTGATACCGTCTATTATGATCCTTTGGCGCGGGCGATGATTCATTACAAAGGCAAGCGATATTTCCTTATGAATGGTTATGTTGCCGATAAAAAACAAGAAGGCTTTACGGGTTATGCTGCTGGGCTGGCGGATGAGTTTGGCTATGAGGGTACGTATGTTGATGCTGAAGATGGTGTGTTGAGTAACAACGCCATAGAGTATGGTTCGGTTGATTCTACCATTTCTTTTTCGCTGTTTCTTAAGCCTAAAGAGGCTAAAACATTATATTACTGGATATGCGTTGGCAAAAAACAGCCAGAGGTTGCCATACTTAACGATTATATTGTAAAGAATGATCCTGAGGTGATTTTAGAAGATACTAAGGCGTATCATCGGCAATTTCTCAAGAAAAATAATTTTGTTTTTCTTGGATTGGAAAGTGGAGTTGTTGATTTGTTTAAGCAATCCTTGCTTGTTATCAATGCGCACAGCGATCATCATGGTTCAATTATCGCCTCGAGTGATTCAGATGTGCTTTTTTTGAGAAAAGATACCTATGCCTACATGTGGCCGCGTGATGGTGCGCTTATCGCACGGTCTCTTGATAGAGCGGGATATGTTGAGATAACGGAGCGTTTTTTTGACTTTTGTAGTAATGCGATAACCCCGCGAGGTTATTTATTGCATAAATATCGACCGGATGGGTCTTTGGGAAGCTCGTGGCACTCATGGTTATTTGAAGGAAAATTTCAATACCCTATTCAAGAAGATCAATTAGCCCTTGTTTTAGATGCTTTATGGAAGCATTTTCTCCAGTACGGTAACGAGGATTATCTGCGATTTCTTTTTTCAAAATTCATTAAAGAGGCATCAGATTTCTTGGTATTTTTTATTGATGATGATACTGGATTACCCAAGGCAAGCTATGATTTATGGGAGGAGAAGCTTGGCGTACATACATTTACTTGTGCTACGGTCTATGCAGGGTTAATGGCGGCTGCTCACTTTGAGGAGGTTTTTGGGACTGCTGATCGTGGTAAAAAATTTAAAGCATTGGCTGAACGATTAGGTGAAAGTACGATAACATCATTTTATGATCCAGATCGACA
>CAZBUZ010000111.1:0-3550 GCA_964495205.1 uncultured Pseudomonadota bacterium
CAAGCAAAAGCGCATTCATCGGAAAATAACACTTATGTGCGATTTTGAGAAAAATCTCTTTATTTTTCTCTTCATCAAAATATGAGGAATTCCCAAGTTCAAATATCGAATATCTACGCAAGCGATAGGGTTGATGAACTTGAAAATAAAGGCATATGCTTACCATCGAACCACTCCTTGGAATTTAATGTATACACAAGATATTCCATAAGCGGCTCGCAATGGTCAACAACCTTTAACGTCTTCAACCCTAAAAAAATAATAGCGTATATAGTTTTCAAAATTTTTATTATTTTTTTATACGACTAACAAAAATCATTCGTAAAAAATTTTTAATAAAACTTACGTTGAACTTCGCAAAAAAATCCCCGAGTTTTTATCCTCGGGGAGATATAAAAAATTTACGTGTTTGGTAACCGTTTCTGACGCGGTAGTCTTTTATAGAAACGCTGCTTTTCCACACGCCTTGCTCTTTTGGCGATATCATCATAGTATTTTCCATCACCCTCTGGTCCACAAGCAAAGGCCGCTTCCGAATCGCAAGCAACTTCTTTTGCATCTTCGATTGCATCACGCAAACCATTTTCAATATCGCGCAACCATGCGGCTACAAAAGAATAATCACTCTCAGCAGGTTGAGCTTGTCTCTTCAGCGACATATCGCAAGCATCTATTTGTGCTTTAAATTGAGCAATAAGTCTCGTATCGCAATCCCACTGGCAGGCTTCATCGATCAAGCGGTTACAAACGGCAAAAGCATCACTAAGGTAAGTACTTGCTGGATCAAGAGCAACGGGCTCCATCGACCATAATGAAACACCCGTAAAAAAACACATCACGAACATTAACAAACTTTTTTTAATGGACCACATCGCCATAAAAGCCTTTCGATATAATTTATATTTTCTTAACCAGCACTCAACGCCCACAACTATTATACTCAATACTTTTTCAGGTTAAAAAGTATGTTACGCTATCTCTTGCACAAGTTGAAAAAAATTATTATCAGGATCGGTGAAAAATAACATTTTGACGTGACCGGGAATTTCAATAATATCGCCCTTAATGGTGACACCTTTTTCAACAAGATATGATTTTGCTTGCTCAATATCATCAACCGTCAAGGTTACTACCGCATTTTGCCCTGGTTTAATGGCCCACTCCTCCTTGCTTTCAGTATCACAACTCCCACCAACACCCAGCATCATGCCACCATCGCTCCCTGAAAGCTCCAACCAACTTGGATGTTCTTCGTTAATTTTTAAACCAAGCGTGTCGACAAAAAAATTTTTTGATTTTTCAAAATCAGAAACCACAATCCAAGCCAATTCTATTTTTTTTATGTCCATAGAATTTTTCTCCTATTCTCGTTATAAAAGCTATTTAAACGCATAGCACTTAAAAAATACATCTATTTTTTAATAACAAACGCTTTAACCATGCTAAAGCATCCTATACTTAAAAAAACATTTGGGAAACAAGAGTTTATCAACCGCTCCATAATTTATCAATAAGCAATCCTGCATGCAAACATCATATCAAAAGGACACAGAAAAAGAGCTAGAAAAATGTCTTAACAAAAAAAACATCCGCGCTATGATCAATCAATGCAACTTTTTTTTAACCTTTTTTTTAAGGAGCTGTAATGAAGAAAATTATGTTGTTTTTTTGTGTTTTCTCCCTGAGCTTGACGTTTAATAGCTTTGCCATGGAGGATGCACCAGGAGCACCTATAATGCCAACCAAGGAGGCCCTATTAGGAACTGAACTCGGTCCCACGGACGATAGCCCAGAAGCCCTCGTCCCCGACGCGCAGTTTGAAACAGAAGCCGAAGCGATCGCCTTCGCCCTTTTAGAAAGAGAATTGGGCACAAAACTATCTAGCCAAAGCATCGCACAATTACCACCCGCTCAGCAACGAGCATTGGGGCAAAAGCTTTTGGAGAAAATGGACGGGATTATTCAACAATCTCAAAAACGCCCAAAAGCCTTTGCAGATGCTCAGTCTATTATAGCCACCCTCAAAGAAAAAAGAGGTGATATTGCCGCATTTGTAAAACAATCTCGTGGTTACAACCTCCCTCCACAAATATATGCAGAAGGGGCCTTTACCGCCGCCCAAGCAATTGCCAAAATTACATGCATGCTCGCACCCGCGTTATTAAAAACCAAATCGCGCTGTGGCTATTGGACAGTTGTATCATTAGTTGCTGTAACAGCAGTAACCATCGGCGCCATAGGTCTTTCAAATGCTTTTCACGTGGTGAACGTTCAAGGTGTTGAACAATTTTTTTGGGACTTTTTTGGTAATGTAACAAAAGCACTGACCGATTCATTATAAGGATGTGGTCCATGCTAAAATTAATACTTTTTACAACACTTATGTGCATTGCACACCCCCTTATGGCGATGCAAACAGGCGTATTTTACTCGACACAACCTTATGCCGACAGACTTCCAGAACCTGTCCAGATGACGCTCGCGGAGTTGGTCAATGAAATCCACACCATCAACCCAGATATCCCACAAACCTGGCAAAAACATGGCTTTACACTATGTGGCGATTACATCAACGCCTTACAACAGCGATGCCTTGAGCTATTGGCACAACCATTAGCCGTAAGCACTCAAGACCTTGATGCAGCAAGATTTTTTGCTAAATCTTACATAGAAAAAGAGGGGAAAAAGCTTTACGCAGATCCACATTTTACCTACGAAAAATTTAAAGAAATAAAGCGAAAGCTGGACTGGCGAATTATTCCTCTCGAACTTATTCCACTCTTAACGTTTGATACTATTATTCACGAAATCGATATGCATCCACTATTGATGGAATACATGAGGCAGCACCACATGCTTGAAGAAATTGCATGCAAATAATTCAACCCATAGCAAAGATTTGAAGCTTCAACAAACAAAAAAGCCGCACATGAAAAACATATGCGGCTTTTTTATCTGCAAACGCTACTTCTTAACGGTACCAACCGCAGCGCTAAGACTCCCTAGGCGCGATTCTGCGTCTTTTAATAGTAAATCAAGATCTAAAAAATAATCCTCGGTTAACTCACCATGATCAATTTCACAATCAAACATTAACCCATTGTCAGGCCACGGCAATTGTAAACGAATGCTGTTTACCAACCCAGTAATCATATCATATTCAACTCTGTATTGCTGCAATAATTCACTTAAGAACGCTGGTATATCATCACCAAATAAACGCTTATTTCGCAATTCTCTTTTGTTTAAGGTTGTGATAACACTGTCAAGCTTATCGTCTATATCATCAATACGTTTTTTTGCCTGTTTAAAATTATAATCAACATGCTCAAAATGAATAGACCCGCTTACGAAACATGGAAACAGGCTAAAAAAAACCAACAGTTTGAAAGAAATTATTTTCATGCAAAACAACCTTACATAAATAAATTAACATTGAACCAACCACTATGCGTCAACAACAAAAGAGCCTCAAGTGTTCATTATAACACTCAAGGCTCTTTTTTAATTAAATCCTGGCAGTATCTATTTTTCCGGCTCGTCTCCAAGC
>CAZBUZ010000112.1:0-3520 GCA_964495205.1 uncultured Pseudomonadota bacterium
GGTAAACCTTGTCCCAGCGAACCAGTGCTGGCTTCAATACCCGGGTAAGCGTCTTTGATAGGATGTCCGCACAGACCGGTACCACTTTTATTATAGGCGGATGCAAGTGATTCAGGGATAAGTCCAACTGACATGAGGGCTGCGTAGAGAGCTGACGCTGCATGCCCCTTGCTGAGGATAAAGTAATCTCGAGCAGGGTCTTTTTGTTTGATTTTTTCAACATCAAGGATGCGGTGGTAGAGAACAGTGAGGATGTCGACGATTGAAAAGGCGCTGCCCAAATGAGAACTTTTAGCGGTGGTGAGCATCATGAGGATAAGGCGACGTATCTGTCGCGCCGTTGCTTCGATCGAAAGCTGGTCAGATTGTTTGCTGTGGTTGACTGTGTGCAGCTGCATGGCACGGAGCTCCTTCGGCATAAAATTCAAGATGGTTCTTGAACCAGACCAATGATTTTTTAAGGCCTTTGGTGAGGTTGTAGTGTGGATGCCAATTGAGAACTTGTTGTGCTAGGGTACTGTCGGCCTTCCAATGCTTTGGTTCCCATGGTCGAGGAGTTGAAGCATTCCATTGGATTATCATTTTTTTATCACACATGGTTTGCACTGTATTAACAACGTCTTGTAGCGTCGATTGTGTTCCCGTGCCGGCATTAAAAATAAAATGTGTTTGTGGTAGTTGTTTTGTGATAGCTAGATAGATGTCTACCATGTCATCGATGTAGATAAAATCCCGGACGAATGCCGGTGAGGAAAGATTGAGCGGTTTTTCTTGTAGTGCGCTGAGTAGAACGGTGGGGACAAAACGCGTTGTGGCTTCGTAGTCTCCATAAACAGAAAAAGGTCTTACGGTGTAGATTGGGAGCTTGTTGCCAATTGCTTCTTTGAGGCAAAATTGTGTTGCAGCGGCTTTAGCTGTTCCGTAGTCACTGGCTGGTTCTAATACAAGATCTTCTTTCATGGGAACATTTTTCATGCCATATTCAGATGAACTGCCGGTATTGATAAAGCACTCAAAGCCAACTTCTTTGCAAGCGTTGACAAGATTTTTTGTGCTGTCGAAGTTAACGTAATAAATCGTTTCTTGATCATCTTGATCAGGCATGCCGCCGTAGGATGCAAGATGAAAAATCCATTCTGGTTTTATGGTTTGGATGAGGGTTGTTGTTTTTTCAAAGTTGGTAAGGTCGATTTCATGCACCGTGATTTGACTAAGAATGTTGGACAGTCGCCACAGCGAAGCACCTTTTTCTGCGATAACATGGACGTGGTGTCCTGCTGAGATAAGTTTGCGTACAAGGTTAGCGCCAATGAATCCTGCACCACCGGTGACTAAACATGTTTTCATTACTGTTCCTTTTCTGATAAGTGGGATTTTTGCGGTTCAATTGTGGTTATGGTTGCATCCTCGTAGTAAGTTTCTTGCTTATGTGCTTGAACGGTATTTTGTTGTAATATTTCACGTATAACATACGGAGGGCGACCTTTTACTTCCTCAAAAATTTTTATCAAATATTCGCCAATAATGGCGAGCCCAATGAGCTGTATGGTTCCGAAGATGAACATGGTCATGAGTAGCGTGGAGAACCCTCGTGGTGCACCGTATTTAAAATGCCAATAAAGAAATGTTCCAGTCGCTCCCATGGTGGCGAATACCGCTGCTGTTGCCAGACGTGATATGTAGACAAGTGGTTTGTAGGAAAAGTTAACGATGGCTTTCTTTGCCCACATGAAATTTGCACAAAATGTGTTGCTCGATTTACCGGCGGCTCGATCTGCCCGTGTGTATTCAATGCCTGTTTGCTTAAAGCCTGCCCATGTACGCAACCCGCGGATGTAGAGGTCTTTTTCTGGGAGGTGCTTGAGGATGTTGACAACTTTTTTATCAAGAAGGCTGAAATCTCCCGAGTCAAGCGGGATGTCGAGATATGAAAGTTGTTTGAAGATGCGATAAAAACATTTATACCCAAGGCGGCGAATAAAGCCGTTATCCTTGCGTTTTTTTGCTATACCGTAGACGACGTCAAAACCAGCTTCCCACTGTGCAATGAATTGCGGTATTATTTCTGGGGGATCTTGTAGCGCTCCAGACATGATAAGTACCGCATCACTTTGGGCATAGCGAAATCCTGCGAGAATGCTCGGTTGATTCGAGCCGAAATTACGCGACATGACGATAGCTTTGACGTGATGGTCTTGTGCAATGACCGCTTGAAGAATTGCGTATGAATTGTCGGTGCTGGCATTGTCGATAAATACGAGTTCATAATCGTATGCTGGTTGTTCTTGCATGGTCTTGGTGACGCGTTGATGAAGATTCTTTATATTTTTTTCTTGGTTATAACAGGTTGCTATGATCGATATTTTTTTGGTCATCTAATCCTTTTGGGGAGGTGCAGGAGGGAACGGCCTGCAGTAATTTATTTTGCATAAAATATTTTTTATACCACAAAACGGTCTCTTCTAATCCCTTGCGTACGCCATACTTTGCATGCCAGCCGAGCATCGTACGAGCCTTTCGTGAACACAGGTGCTGTGCTGGAATTTCATTACAGGCGTTATTTTGAATAATAGGTGTCAGCTGCTTGGCATTCATGATTTCTAAGATTTCATCGACAATTTCAAGGACCGTGAAAGGATGATCGGTGCTAAAGTTGAAGCATTGCCCAACGATATTTTTATCCTCCATTGCTTGTGCGAGAGAGAGGTATGCATCGACGACGTCCTTGACATAAATGTAATCACGAATGAATTTACCATCTGATCGAATAACGGGTGTTTCGTGTTTTAAAACTGCCGCTATGGTTCCTGGAATAATGCGATTAAAATGAAAATCTCCGCCGCCAAAAAAGTTGCCGCAGCGTGTTACGCAGACAGGTAGGTTGTAAGTGTGGAAATAGGATTGGGCCAAAAGATCGGTGCAGCTTTTAGAAACATCATAAGGATGATGTCCTTGGAGTGGGGCGTCTTCTGTGTAAGGCAGCTTTTCTTGTGCGCCGTATGCCTTATCGCTTGATGCAACGACGATACGTTTAACCCATGGGCTGAGGCGGCAGGCCTCAAGAAGATTCCATGTGCCTTCGATGTTCGATTTAAACGTCGAAATTGGTGAACGGTTTGCATAACCAACAATTGCCTGCGCTCCTAAATGAAAAACTGAATCAATATTGTACTCGTTAAGAGCACGGGTGAGTAATTCAATGTCGAGCAAATCGCCAAAAATGATTGATGCTTTTTTATCCAAGTGCTTTTGGAAAAAAGTTGAGTGAGCGACGAGATCTCGTACTAAAACATAAACGTTTGCTTCTTGCGTGAGTAACTCTTGAACAAGCCAAGGTCCAAGGAGGCCCGTAGCACCTGTTACAAAGACGTTGCGGTTTTTCCAATCATGTTGATTTTGTTTATTTATAGACATCATTCTCTCGTTATCTTGGTTGTTGTTACATGTTGAGCTGATGGAGGGATTGGTGATGCATCAATGGTTGCCGGTGTATACGAATTTGGTTTTTCGATCCACATTT
>CAZBUZ010000113.1:0-3510 GCA_964495205.1 uncultured Pseudomonadota bacterium
TATGGTTACGCTAAAAACTCAACAGAACCTAGAGAGCTTCATATGAGCCTCAGCTTTTCCGTCTGAGACGAGCATCCTCGGCTATTCCTGGTTAATGGCGCTTCGTTTTTCTTGCAATAGTTTTACTATAGGCAAGTCTGGATCTGGCATATCATAATGCGACAGATCGGCCGGAACAACCCAGGCTATTGCAGAGTGTTCATTAAGGGTAATCTCGCCTTTAAACGACCGAACCTTAAAAACACACATATCAAACAACAGATCCTTTTTATAAAAGGTACTTGTGCAAAAGTATTCTCCAACATCTGCATGAATACCCAATTCTTCAAAAAGTTCACGCTTAAGACATTGTTGCAAAGTCTCACCTGCTTCAACTTTTCCTCCTGGGAATTCCCATTTTCCCATCAAGGAGTCATTTTTTGCTCTTTGCGCTATCAAAACTTTTCCGTTGTTCTCAATGACGGCAGCAGCAATAAACTTTTTATTGCTTGGTTGGTGACAATTCTGCATGTTCATAAATCCATTGCATTACAGGTGTTTTGGCTGTTTGTTCATAGATATCTTTTAAAGTTTCCTGTGCATTATCAATTGCAGGCATTTTATCAGAAGAGTCGCAAACTTTACAGTCAAGCAGGGCTAAAGCTTCATCTCTCGTCTTATCATAAATCTGGGTAAAGTTAGTTTTCATTGAAACAAAGCCAAGTTTCAAGTCTCTTGCCTGCTCTTGAGGAAGTCTTTCTTTTAAATCCTTGTAAACAAGCTCTGTAACAAATGAGAAAAAGCCCATATCATATGGCAAACCAGTGTAAATATCGGTACTTCTTGAAGAAACGACGCAACACAAATGGTTATTTCTCACAAAAAACTGCATTCCGATGGTACAAGGAAAATCCTTGTTTTCCGCTATTTTATGCTTTGGTTGGTTTACGTTAATAAAAGCTTTCCTAGAATCAAGATTTTTTTCTAAACATTGTATTACCCATTCATACTGAGT
This sequence comes from uncultured Pseudomonadota bacterium, assembly GCA_964495205.1. GTDB lineage: Bacteria > Babelota > Babeliae > Babelales > RVW-14 > GWF2-38-10. Next base: position 995 of record CAZBUZ010000113.1, read on the forward strand.
AATGTTGTTCGCTTCGGGTATTCTTTGATGAAATACATAGTAGCCATAGTTGGATGCGATTTCATCATTTGCATCAGCAAGTTTTTTCCAAAAAGCTGAAGCTTGAGCGAGACCCTCATTGACTTTAAGACTACCCCTAAAATATGCCAATAATTCTCTACAAAAATATCGTATTGATTTTGGTTTTCGCAGCAGATGCAACCTATTAAGAGGCTTTAAAAGCGTGTAAGTTACATCGTAAGCTTGTTGCCCACTACCAGCACGCGCCTTAAAAAGTTCTCCATTTTCTTTTATGTTCTGAATGCCCTTTAATATCAAGCTATCCAAATCCTGTTCAGCTATAGTGATGGGACTAACATAAGGCTCAGACCACCCCGCAGCCTCCATGCCAAAAATATTGGCACCAGCTATCACTGAAAAAATCATTACAAAAAACAACATAAATTTTCGATAAGAACTATAAAACATAATAACCCCATTTTACATAAAACACCGAATATGGTGGCGGCCTCAAAAACCTTATTTTACACCATTTTAACCTCTAATATTAATTCTATCTATAAAGTATTTTAAGTCAAAGGCCCCGCGGAAACAACGACCAGCAGCTTTTATTGTAAAAAAAATACCCCCATGATAAACCAAACAAACCAAAGTTTTCAGCATTTGATCTATTATAAACAATAATTGGGAACAGAAACTACGCCTCAGCCTTACCGCTTGGGACGAGCGGCCTCGGCTATTCCTAGTTTATAGCTCCTCAAAAAAAGGGGCCTTTAGAGGTCCTGCCTTCACGCGACCCATTAACCCTATAATGCTCCCCAGAATTAGGACCATCAAACATGAGAGTCTGATAAACTGAAGATGGGCTAATTTAGGGAAGTTTAAAATGACAAAAAGAAAACACAATAGTTCATTCAAAAAGCAAGTGGTTTTGGCAGTACTCAGGCAAGATAGAACGATTGCTGAAATTTGCCAACAATTTGGCGTGGCTGAAAGCCAGGTATACAAATGGCGCAATCAAGCCATGGCTAACATGGAAGAAGCTTTTGCTCGTGGAAAGAAATTTGGAACAGAGGCTCATGAACAAGAAATAGCGCGCTTGCATCAAAAAATTGGAAAGTTGACGGTTGAACGCGATTTTTTAGAACATGCGTGGTCTGCGTACCAATCAAAGAAAGGTACGACATGATAAAAAGAGATCATGATAAAATAAGCGTACGCATTCAGTGCCAATTGCTTGATCTGCATAGGTCTGGGATATATTACCAACCAACGCCCAAAGTAAACGATCCAGTACTCATGAATGCAACTCAGGAGATTTGGTCTAAACACCCATTCTATGGATATCGCCGAATAGCTCACACGCTTAAAAGAGACGGTTATGTCGCAAATTACAAGCGCATATTGAGGCTTATGAGGTTGATGAATCTACAGGCGATCTATCCCAAAAAGCGTTTTTCGATTGTCAACGGCGTTGTTGCATAAATCATGAAGTAGCATTCCTCTCATCATAAAATTTTCTGTTTTTTAAGCCGTACGTGGAATTCCAATTGCTGTGAAATTGTTTAAAATATTTATCTTAATCGCGGCCTCTACTGCTTGATTTGGAAAGAGTCTGTGCCGCAGTCGGTGTGTAAACGCCGTTTTAAAGCGATACACTGATGTTTCTGCAAGTGATCGCTGATGATATCCCGACTTTTCCTTCCATTGTTTACGAGCCTCACCATCTCCTCCAAACATTTTTATTTTTGCGATAGCATCATCGCGAGTTATTTTTGCTGGGTCTATAATCGTCGTTTGTATTCGTGCATTATGTGCTGGCGGAATAATTGCCTGAGCATTCATTTTTCGTGCCATTCGGTAGACTTTCGCTTTGTCATATGCTCCATCCCCTAGTATAGCTTTGATGGCCTCAGGTGCTTCATCTGCTAACATTTGTTCTGCAGCATCCGCGTCCGTTGTTGAGCAAGTAGTAAGCATGCTGTGCGTTATGTTCAGTGTCTTTACGTCAACAGCAAGATGTAGCTTTCTCCAAATCCTTCGTTTAGAAATACCGTGCGTTCGCACTTTCCATTCCCCTTCTCCATAAACCTTAAGACCTGTAGAATCAAGCGCCAAAGTTACTTGTAAGCCATTTTGAATTTTCATCTGTGGAAGCTTTATATCAGTCATCCTTCTATTCATTTGCGTGTAGCTTGGCACTTGCAAAAAAATATCAGCACGCTGAAAGAGCGATTGCAAGAAACCTTCAGTCATTCGCAGTGGCATCCCAAAAAGGCTTTTGAATGTCAGGCATGTCTCTATAGCCCGATCGCTATAAACCAATGGATGGCCACGCCTCTTGCTGTCCAATGAATACCACCATTCCACAATGTCTTCCGATATCCATAAATCGATGTTGCCACGTTTAATTAAATTTGTGTTATATTGATGCCAGTTCATTATAGGCTTCCTTTTTTGTTTTTGTTTTTCATGTTAGGAAGCCTATATTTCTTATTTATTTATGCAACAACGCC
>CAZBUZ010000114.1:0-539 GCA_964495205.1 uncultured Pseudomonadota bacterium
TGGCAAGCAGCCCAAATTTCCCAAGATCTTCTCGTGACAAATCACCCCACAGGGTACGAATGATAGATGTTACCATAACCATTACTCCTTTTTTAACGGCAAAAAATTGCTCAAAAAGTCTTTTTAGCTTTCTGAACACAATCATAGCCCAACAATGGAATTATCATCATACCAACGCCGGGGGTAAAATGAACTTTTAATTTTTACCGAAGAGACTCCTTGGCAATCCAGACGGTGCTCAAAAATTTTCTGAGCACCGCAAAAAACTTTTCTGGTTCATCTGCAAAAATGATGTGACCTGATCGCTCAAAAACATTCACCTGCGCACGCGAATGATTTTTACGCATAACCTCAACCCTGTTTGGCTCCAGCCACAGAAGATCCCATCGCGCCTCGGTGATTAATGTTGGAATTTCAGTGTCATCAAATTTGCCCTGTAAACTTATTTTATAACTGCTTGCGCGCATTTTTTCCTCAAATCCTGGCGCAGGCTTCCATCCGTAAAGTGCTTGGCGCACCATGGCATCATTCATTGGCTT
>CAZBUZ010000114.1:549-3495 GCA_964495205.1 uncultured Pseudomonadota bacterium
CAAGCAATTTGTTGTAAATAACTTGAGCATCGGTGGTAAACGCTCCCATGCCACCCATCTTTCCAATGTTATCTATCGCATCTCTTTCTGCGGATGAAAGAATTTGGTGTTCTAGATCATGATTACTTTTAAATGCAAATCCGGTATTGGCGGCAACCAAAACCAATCCCGCACAATATTGTGGATACGTTAAGGCATAGCACTGCGCAAGGAGCCCACCGTATGAATGCCCTAAAAGTGCCCATCTACTAATACCCAATGCTGTTCTGAGAGCTTCTAGGTCATCAACGGCCTGCTTGACGGTGTAGGTACGTCCAGTGTCATCACGGCTTGAGTTGCCCGTCCCACGTTGATCATAATAAATGACACGCGCAACATCCTTGATTTGTGAAAAATAGGGATGAAAAATGTGGTGCGTACATCCTGGTCCGCCGTTAATGAGCACAAGAGGAATACCCTGGCCCTCCTCTTCATAGTAAAGTTTACCATCAGCGATATCCACATACCCCTTTTTAAGCCCTTTAATCTCATCGCACCATGGCGGCAGTTGTGGGATATCAAAAACCAGCTCCCTCGGGATAGAAACAACTTTGTCCAAGATTGATTCTCGTGCCTCAGGCTTGTGCATCACACCGCAACTTGACAGCGCTAATGCTATAACAGCACACAAACCACATGTTATCCAACTCTTCATAGAATCCCCCTCAAAAGAATGCGTTACAACTAGCTTTATCATGCACGAGGAGCTGGCTCAAAGTCAATGATGCAACCCCATTTTCGTCCTCTTTTTAGCTCTTTTGTGCCACCGGCATTTCAAGAAAAACTTGCGCCAAGCGCACCCTCATCTCAATCCCACCCAAACTCACTATAAAAAACACCCCTGCTCACCAAATCCAACACTTGCTTCAAATGCGGCGGCATATTCTGGGGCAACCCTTCCAGCGCGAACCAGGTCACGGCATCACATTTGTGCGGCTCCATGTTGCGCGGCTCGCCATCCCATGCAGTCGCCTCAATGTAAAAACCAATAACCTCAGCACCGCCAGCGGCGGCTTTTATGCTATGAAGCACATGCACAATCCTTAAGTTTTCACGTTTTAAGGTTATACCCAATTCTTCATGCGCCTCGCGAATAAGGGCATGCGTGATAGGTTCATTGCCATCCACGCCACCACCAGCACAACAATATAAGCCGTCATGGCACCCTGTTTGATAGCGGCGGATAAGCAAAATCTCGTTGCCTTTACGCAGGATCAATGAAACATAGGGACCAAGTTTAAATCGTTCTTTTTTTACCATTCATATCTCTTGAATTGTTGGATTTTTAATAAATAGCAGAGAAAACATCATCGCACGCAATGATACATCGTTCATTTTTTAAACATGAAAAATACCGCGCCAACCATAAAAAGAAATGCTATAGCATAATTCCATTTAAAACCCTCTCGCAGATACAGCACAGAAAAAAGGGCAAATACTACTAATGTTATTACCTCCTGAATAATTTTTAACTGTGCGGTACTAAAATAATAACTTCCCATCCTATTGGCAGGCACTTGAAAAATATATTCAAAAAAAGCAATTCCCCAACTAGCCAAAATCACCATCAGCAAGGGGGCACTTTTAAATTTGAGGTGTCCATACCAAGCAAAAGTCATAAAGACGTTAGATATGAGCAGTAGCAAAATAGATTTATACATACCAACCTATTACTTTTCTAGACATCGATTAATACCCAAACTCAACGTTGTTTTCAATATGCAACTTTTTATTATCCACATAAATCATACCAAAAAATCAAAAACATTTTGTATTTTTTAATTTTCTTGCAAATGACAGATCTTGGCGTAAACTTTATATAGAAAACAAAAGCAAAAAGTCACACTTTCATAAGGTATATGGGTTGCATTTTTAAACCAAAATAAGGTGTGTGATGTTAAAAAAAATAAAAAAAGCGCAGCGTGCGCACCGCTATGTTTTGACCGGCGGCCCAGGCGTTGGCAAAACATCACTCTTAAAAAAACTTCGAGAGCATGGTTTTCATACCATTTCAGAAGTTGCAACTTCGCTCATTGAACAAGCGCTCAAACAAGGATTGCCCAATCCTGCGCATGGCAAAGATGTTATAACATTTCAAAATAACATATGGGCAACTCAGTTGCATCTTGAAAGCGAGCTTCAAGAAAATCAAATTGCTTTTTTAGATCGAGGGCTTCTTGATAACCTTGCTTATTACGAGTTTAATGGAGTGCAAGCGCCAGAAGAACTTTTTGTTGCAGCACAAGCCATCAGTTACAAAAAAGTTTTTGTACTTGATTTCCTTGATACTTTCCAAAACACTGCGGTACGCAAAGAAAACATTCAACAAGCAATAAAAATTCATAACCTCATCACCAACAAATATGCAACATTCGGCTTGCCTATTGTCACCGTCCCATCATTCGCAAAGGATGAAGAAGGACGACAGCTTTCCATGCAAGAAAGTATTATAAAACGAGCGGAATTTGTACGCCGAAATATGCAGTAACCCAAAATTTTCCTGCTCATTTATTGCACGCTGTTTGCGTAGAAAATAAAGTCATGTTAGCTTAAAGCCGAATGATAATTGTTTTTACATCTATAAACATTATACAATAGGGCTTTATGAAGCTAATAAGATCCATTTCATACCTTTTTCTCTTGTGCTCAACGCTATCAGCAATGGAAACGCCACCAAGCATAGACTTTCGACAACTCACAGAATCACTTAATAATGAATTAGATCTATTTGCTCAAAAAAAAGGGCTCCTACCTTTTTTGGGCGCACAACAACCACCAGCATGGACATCCTATGATAACCTTAGCCACGCAAATCAAGAGCCCAAAGAGCAAACCCATAAGTGTCTGCCGTTCGTTCAAGGACAAGTCTTTCCTCCCGGCAAAAAAATCATTCTTTTTGGTGATATC
>CAZBUZ010000115.1:0-3448 GCA_964495205.1 uncultured Pseudomonadota bacterium
CAATTGCCCAAGCACCGTCCACGCATGTTCATACGGTCCGGCAACAACAAAGAGAGTATCGGAATCCGTCAATTCAGGGATAGCAACTCGAGCGTACGCCCAAAAATCTGCTGGCAAGCTCTTGGCGATCGGAGAATCAAGTGAACCATCTTCTTTTCGTCTGATCCACAGCAACCCCTTTGCACCGAGTTCCTTAGACACGTAATTTGAAATAGCATCAAGTTCTGAGCGACTAAATTTCTTACTGGAAACACGCAGCGCACCAATGCGGCCTTTTTCTTCAATAATAGACTTAAGAAAACTTATCGTAGTTGACTCAAATAAAGATGTAATATTCCTTATTTCTAAATCAAAACGCATATCTGGTTTATCAGACCCAAAACGACTAAAAACTTCATCATAAGAATAGCGCTTGAGGGGCAATGTGAGCTCTGCATTTAAAAATTTCTTCCAAAGTACACTAAAGAGACCTTCACACACAGACTGAATATCAAGTTCATCAACAAATGACATTTCAATGTCCAGCTGCGTAAATTCGGGCTGCCTGTTGGCACGCAATGCCTCATCTCTAAAACAGCGGGCAATTTGAAAATAGCGTTCCAGACCACCCACAATAAGCAGCTGTTTGTAAATCTGCGGCGATTGTGGCAATGCATAAAAAGTTCCCGGCTGCAGGCGACACGGCACTAAAAAATCGCGCGCACCCTCAGGAGTGCTTTTTGATAAGATAGGGGTCTCAACTTCAACAAAACCATGTTCATCAAAATACTGCCGCATGGCAAAAATAACATCATGTCGTAACTTGAGAAAATCCTGCATTTTTTTATTACGCAAGTCGAGGTAGCGGTACTTGAGGCGCAACTCTTCAGAAACATTTTCATCTTCAAGCTGAAACGGCGGAACTGCAGACCTGCTTAAAATGGAAAGTTCTTTGACTCGCAGCTCATAACGGCCAGTGGACATTTTATCATTGACCGCCTCTGGCGCACGGTTCACAACAGTTCCCTTGACCGAGATCACAAACTCTGAGCGCAGGGCTTGAGCCTGTTCGGTTACTGCTGATTCCTGTGCTGGATCAAAGACGAGCTGCATTAAGCCCGTACGATCGCGGAGGTCAATAAAAATAATCCCTCCAAGATTACGACGCTTATGCACCCAGCCTGATAAGCAAACTTCTTGATTGAGCTGCTGCTCACCCACGAGTCCGCACCATTGCGAACGCTTGAAAAACTGCATGAGAATCTCCTTGAGTTTTCTAATTCGATTGTCGTTCTGCATGCAGTTAATTCTACCCCAACTGCCTCATTTAGCAAGCAACAAAGGAGAACTAAGAATTATGATTTAAGTCCCCTTCGAACAAGCACCAAGACATAATACCCAACCGTCACCCCAGCAACAACTCCATATAAATACAACGCAGCAATATCACCGAGCAGAGGACGGGCAATGTACACGCACATGGCCAACATGACAAAACCAAAAAATCTTTTAACCTCGAGCATCCAACGACCGGCGCGCGGCAAAAGGGCCAAAGAGCTTGAAAAGGTTCCAATAATCAAAAGCAACATTCCCATGCCAAGAGCAAACGCAAAAAGCGCAAACAAGCCCAAGAAGGGACTACCTTTCTTAGCTACCAAGGTTAATAAAATAGCCAAGGGTGGCGTGAGGCAAGGAGATGCGACAGTCCCTGAGATAGCACCGAATAAAAAACTTTTTATTAATGACCGTTGACCACGCTCGCTCCCTTCAACCTCATGATGTTTGGTCAAAAAGGACGGCAACTTGATTTCATAAAAACCAAACATTGAAAAAACCAAATAAAAGAAAATCATCACGGCTATAAAAATAAACCAGGGATTCGTTGTCCATTTTCCGAAAATAATCGAACTTGTCGCCGCCACATAACCAAGAACCGCATACACCGAAGCCATACCTAACACGTAACTCAAAGCAGTCACAAAGTTTGACCACAAAGAACGCACTGCTTGCGTCTGCAAAATACCCATGGTAACCGGAATCATAGGATACAAACACGGCGTAAAACTCGTAAGCACACCAACCACAAAAGCAAGACCCACAATCACATAAGGATTACCCGTCGCAACTGCCGCCTGAAATGATTCGTACATTTTCGTGATCATAAAACCCCCTCGATAAGCTGAAATTGTTAACCTTATTATTACCATACCTACAATACACTGCATATTTCAACGATTTGCATAAGGATGTTCTCAAAGCCATAAAAAAACATATACTGGGGAAAGGACAGTTGATGGGAACCTATTCGAGGGAATAAAAAATAATGCAAAATAAAAAATCAGAAATTCTCTACGCCACCGGCAACAAGGGAAAATTCGAAGAAGTCGCATCCTTCATAGCAGAGCATGAACCCACCATCAATCTGATCCAATTTCCAGTTGAGCTCCCAGAGATCCAAACGCTTGATCAACGCGCAATAGCCATCGACAAGGCACAAAAAGCGTGGCAACTCGCACAACGCCCCCTACTCATTGACGATGCAGCAATATATTTCGAAAATTATAATCAATTTCCCGGCACACTCACCAAATTTATTTGGCATGGCCTGGGGTTTGAAGGTATGAAAAAAGTCTATGAAGAAGGCGACCCGGCCCACTTTCTCCTCTACATGGTCTACATCGAAGGACCTGATGCTGATGCTCGTGAGCTATTTGAGGGACAATGCCAAGGACAACTCATCAAACCATCAAAATTCACCGCACACCCCTCACTTCCCTACGATGCAATCTTCAAGCCTCATGGCAGCGATAAAACATATGAACAGCTACGCAATACGCCAGAAGCTCAAAAACATCTCTACAGGCTGCGTGCGCTGCAAAAATTTTTAGCGTGGTATAAAAAACGGAAAATTCCTTGTTGACAATACTGGTCGAGGCTTTAGACTCCAAAAAAATGCTGTTTCTTTTTATTCCTCAAAAAAAGGAAAGACCATGCACCCCTCGACAAAATTTATTGCTATTGCTGTATCTGCCATTATTGTCATTGTTGGCATCGTATTTTTTACCCGATTTTTTAGCACACCAAAGGAACAGCTCAAAATCGGCATCAGAACGTACAGCTCACCGCTGACAGCATCGGTAAAAGCAGAAAATATTTTTGATGGATTTGATATCGAACTTGCACGAAAAATTGCAAAAAAGTTAAATCGCAAACTCAACATTAAACATTACCAGGAAGATCATATTATTCAGGCGCTCAACACAGGAGAAATCGATCTTATTTGCGATTCCATGGCCATCACACAAAAACGCATGGATGCCATGGAAGCCATCCATGTCTATGGCATTCCTCATAGCTACATAACAGGAGTTATTTGGAAAAATATTCCTAAAAATCTCGTCAATATACATGACCTTAAACAACTACTGCATAAAAAGAAAAAAGCTGCCTGCGTACTCAAAAATTCAGT
>CAZBUZ010000116.1:0-3432 GCA_964495205.1 uncultured Pseudomonadota bacterium
TTGTAGAAAGCTACATTTCATTGATGGTTTCCCTGTACTGGTCATTCATCAATGACGTCACTACCCCAGAGTCTGCTCAAAAGGGTTATGGTATGATCATTTTTGGCACACAATTCGGCGGTTTTTTATTCACCTTGCTGGGCAATTTGCTTTCTCATGACACAAGTCAATATGCGCAACGCGTGCCCATCATAGCACTTATCTCCATTGGGATGTTTAGCATGATCGCCGTCATTGTTTTTATTTTAAAACATGCGGTTGGTGATCAACATTTAGAAGGATACCAGGCGCATGAAACAACAAAGAGTGAACAAAAGATTGGCTTTCTCGATGGTTTAAAAGTACTTGTCACCAAGCCCTATGTTTCAGGAATCTTCATTCTTATTTTCTTTCAAGAAGCATTTACCACCATCATAGACCTTCAAAAATCAATTCTTATCAAGACAACCTTTGTCGATCCTGGCAAGGTAACTAACTTTTTATTTCAGTTTAACCTTGCTATCCAATCAATAGCTTGTCTATTCGGTCTTTTTGGCACTTCATACTTTCAGCGCAAGTTTGGCATAAAATTTTGCCTCATCGCATTTCCGATTCTTCTCGGCATCACACTTCTTGGCTATATAATTTATCCGGCATTATCAACGGTACTTTGTATCATGCTTATTGCCAAGGCGCTCAATTATGCACTTTATCAACCAGCCAAAGAAGTTTTATATATTCCAACATCAAAAAGCATAAAATATAAAGCAAAAGCATGGATCGACATGTTTGGTATGCGCTTTGCAAAAGCTACCGGCTCCGGCATAAGCAGCATGCTTGGTTCTGCAACGGGGCTCATTGGCGGCACCTGCATGGGAATAATTCTCATCTGGACAGGGCTCGCTAGCCTGGTTGGCAATTTTTATAAAAAAGTAACGCTCAATAAAACACTTATCGATTAATGCAATGATACAACACGAAAAGTATTGTCAGTACACGTCCACCATGATGACACCCTGTAAAAAGAGCGCTGAAACTCAATTATTTATTAGGGGCAATTATACGAATGTGATATACTACATGAGTTGTGGGGTTTTCACGTTGTTTTTAGTTTAACAACTAATAGCATGAATCGAGGGAGGTTGAGGCCGGCAGAGTAGGATTTTTTTGAAATTTTATAATAGTGGTATTGGTAAAACGTATTATTTTTTAAGAAGGGTTTTTTTTATGGCTCTCAAGGTTTTTCGTTGGTTATGGGGTGATTTAACACCAGAAGAATATAAAAAATTTGGCTTATTGGCCGGAACATTCTTGTTCATTATCGGCACCTACTGGCTTATGCGTCCGCTTAAAGACGGTTTGTTCATGGGCATGGTTGGTAAACTGTACCTTCCATACGCCAAAATGGCCTCTGTACTCTTCTTGGTCCCTCTTATTCTTCTTTACTCCAAGCTTGTTGATATCTTTGAAAAGCATAAACTATTCTACATCATCACATCCTTCTATGGCTTATTTTTCATCCTTGTTGCCTACCTCTTAACCCATCCAACCATTGGACTTGCAAACACAACACCAAGCAAGTATCGCATTCTTGGTTGGGCTATCTATCTGGGTATTGAAAGCTTTGGATCATTGGTCGTTGCATTGTTCTGGTCATTTTTGAACAGCACAACTGATGCAGCATCAGCAAAACGTGGTTATGGATTGGTTATCTCAGGAGCTCAATTGGGCTCGATCACTGGTCCAGAATTTGCCAAACATGCCAGCGTCATCGGCATGCCAATGCTTGCGATTATTGTCTCAATTGGTATCTTCATCGTACCGTTAATGATCAAAATTTTTGTTACCACGCAACCAGAATCAATCGCAGCCACCAAACAAGAACAAAAAAAATCAACTGGCTTCTTCGAAGGTCTTCGCTTGCTCTTTTCTCAACCATACCTCCTGGGTATCCTTGGTATTGCAACGCTCTATGAAGTTATCGGTACCGTTCTTGATTATCAAATGAAATTCATCGCCGATGATGTGTATCATTCAACCGAAAAAGTTACCGAATTCCTTGGGTTGTATGGCCAATGCGCCAACCTCTTAGCGTTCATATTTGCCTTGGTTGGAACAAGTTTTATCATCCGTAATTTTGGTTTACGCTTCTCTTTGGTTGCATTCCCTGTAACCATCGGCGCAGTTGTCTGTTACGTATGGGTATATCCTACATTGTGGGTTCTTTTCGGTGCAATGGTTGCCATCAAAGGCTTAAGCTATGCATTGAATAACCCATGCAAAGAAATCATGTACATCCCAACAAGCAAAGACGTCAAATTTAAGACGAAGAGCTGGATTGACGCATTTGGTAGCAGAACGGCTAAAGCTGGCGGCTCAGGTATCAATGCAGCATTCACCAACATGATGAGCTTAATGTTCTACGGATCGCTCATCTCATTGGGTATTATTGGTATTTGGATCATTGTTGCCATGTATGTCGGCACCAAGAACCAACAACTTGTACAAGAAGGCACAATCGTCGAATAAGAGATTTGCTTTTAATAAAAAAGGCCTGCGCTTAAACGGCGTAGGCCTTTTTAGTTTGTATCGATTTTAAAAAGCAAAAACTAGCATAAACAAAGCAATTCATATACAATTCAAGCAATAGCTCAAATAAACCAAACAACTTTATTATAAGGATGCCAATGACAACAGCTAAACAAAGTTATTTTAAAATAATGTCCGAAGAAATCATCAATAAAAAACTTTCAGAGCCCGCTCGATTCAACATCTCAGTAACACTTTTTGATTTGGTCAAGAAAGCAGCAACCGACAGGCAATGGGTTGTCAAACATCTGCCTTACAATCAAGATTTACTTGATCTATTTAAAGTTTTTATTGAGCAAGAGCTCAAACCTAACGTTCATGCAGCCGCACTTCAGGAGCTTGATTGCTCTGGAAACATCGCTTCGTTGGTAACAACCCACCACAAAACACTTCGCAATGCCTTTGAAGACCTCATTGCGCAACAACTTGAACAACTCCAAGGTTTTGAATTCAACATAGAACGCGACAGTATGCTTACGCTGAAAAAGGTTCTTTTTTACCTCAGCTTTACACTCGGCATTGAAACAACTTCAGAATCTTTGCAAAAACTGCTTCAAACCGTCAAAGATCGCTTTGCTCAAGATCTTTTCTTTACCTCAACCTACCTGCTCATGAACCAAGAAAAAGTTCAAGCATTCTCACGTATCCGACTTGAATGGTTGGCAAGCCTGTTTTTAAGCCAAGAAAAAGCTCCTGTTATTGAGTATGTTATTGGTCATTGGACACGTGCAGCGCTCATTCATCATCTCATAAATCAAGCACTTAAGGCACCACAAAAAGAACCAGAAACAGACGAAGAAAAAGAAATGGTCCGTGAGATTATCTTCTCAACCAAACAAGAAGCTAAAAAATAAAACAAAATTT
>CAZBUZ010000117.1:0-2526 GCA_964495205.1 uncultured Pseudomonadota bacterium
TGTTAGGAGGTGGGTGGCAAGACCCACCTCTTAACCCTGCGGAGCATGGAATGCTTAAATCAACCTCGACAAAGTAACAAGATCGTGGTACAATTCAATCAAAGTAAACAATGTAACATTGGAAATCAGTAATGATTAAAAATTTTTTAGCCTATCAGGGAAAAAAGTTTCGCTTGGAATGGTATTTTGATGACCAAGAAAAGAGTTTGGCGTATGAATATTATCGAAAACTCACCGTTGATAGACAGAAAAAAATTGCCCATTTGTTCACATTGCTTGGCGATAACGGCCAAATTTTCAATGAAGAAAAATTTATTCATGAAGGTGATCAAATTTATGCATTTAAAACCACCCATGATAGATTTTTATGTTTTTTCTTTTACGGAGCTAAAATCATTATCACCAATGCCTATGAAAAGAAAACAAGAAAAATGCCTCCGCGAGAAAAACAACGAGCGATCAAACACAAAGAAGCTTATATAAAAAGATGCGAAAATGGGAGCTACTATGGCTAAGAAGATAAAATCAACGGTTGATGAATTAATTGAATCATTAAGTCCGGCAGAAAAAAAGGCGTATGATGCCGAATACAAAGATCTTCTGTTATCCGAAATGATTTTAGCAGCAATGGCAGAAGACAACATTTCCGTACGACGCTTGGCAAAACTTGCAGGAGTCTCACCAACAATCATTCAAAGCATGCGGTCTGGGATAAAAAAAGACTTCAACGTAGGAAGTTTATTTAGGGTTTTAAAAGGACTTGGGTGCAAGGTACTCATCGAGCGTAATGGACAACAGTTTCCATTAGGCCTTGGCAACATCAATGGTAATCGCAAGTAGGCACTGTTCTTCGTCATTACGTTTGTACAATAACGCAACCCTCTTTGCCAAAGGTTAGCTTCCTTTGCCCTGGAATGCATTTTTGCTTTTTTCTCTTTTTCTACAATTCGTGTAATCCTTTTATACAAAATATATCGGCTTTTTTTCTAATTTTTATGCAAAAAGGATCCAGTTTTTTCGAAGAGCCCTGCTCTACAACTCGAACAATAATTTCATTTAAATTATTCTGGCGCCCGCCAGGGGGGCTAAAAGGTGGGCTTGCCCCTTTACGGACCTGTCTAACGCTCTGCCGCACCCTCACGGGTGCTTCAAGACACTTGCACACGTTTCATATCGCATACGCAATTTCTGCACTTCTTCATCACAGGTCATTGTTCCATGGTGTTGCTCTTGGTTGTAAATGCCAGGCCCTCACGGACCTGTCTAACGCAATGCCGCATCCTCACGGATGCTCCCAGAAAAACCAACAACTTCATACCGTTTGTGCAACAACGCAACCTCTTCATCAAACGTTAGCTTGCCGTGATGTTGTTCCTGGTTACGGATATAATTTTGGAGCCGATCAAACGAAACAACATCAACGGTAAAGACCCCATAGCCTTCCTGCCACGCGAAATCTGCAACACGCGCTCGCATAAAACGCGACGAATTTGCCTTGATGCAACTTACCAACGCCGGAATGTTTTGCGCTGTCCCACATTGCACAAGCAAATGAACATGGTCGTGAATACCACCCACCTCCAGCGGCACCAACCCCTTGCGTAAAATAATTTCCGCCATGTAGTTGTGTAATTCATGGCGCAGCGGTTGCGTAATCCACGGCATTTGCTTCTTGGTCGACCACACCAAGTGATACGTTAACTGTGCGTAAACATGGCTTGAATACATAGGCTCCTCGCGATAAGTTATTATTTCTTAACCACCAGCGAGGCTATCGCGCCACAACACATTTGTAAAGGTCTAAAAACCCAACCCTCACGGATGCCAGGCCATCATTCGTCGTCGCGCTTGACGCTATGACGGGACAGGCGCTTTGCCGCACCCTTCCGGAGGAAACCCTACCCTCACGGGATAGGGCTAACGCAATGCCGCCACGCCATAGCGCGCAAGCGCGCGACGGCGGGCTCCAAGAGACAAACCACATTCGCATGCACAGCAAAACCCCCAAAGACTTTCGCCCTTGGGGGTTCATTTTCTAAGGCTAGGTGCTCATGGAGCCCGCCCTTGGGGCGCGGCGCCATTGCATTAGCCCGGGTTCGTAAGGCCCGGGTTTAAAATGACAAACCTGCCTTAACCCATGCCTGCCAGCCTTCCAATGCGCTGTTCTTGGAAGCAAATTCATATTTGCCACCCAAGCCAAGCATGAGAGGATATTCCCATTCTTTGAACGCATAGCCCAAGCCACCATAGATGGAGTGGGTGAATTGGGAATCGGTTGAAGCTGCATCAACGTCAAGGTCAGAGCGCTTGAACATGTTAGCAGCAGCAGCAGCACCAGCACCAGCACCAGCGTTGCTGTTGTCAAAACGATAACCATCGACTGCTGCACCAAGAACAGAAGCATGAGCTGATGTTAGTTGGTTTCTTGCTGCAACATACCATGTACCTTCTGCAAAGTCAGCTTTCAACTTAACTGATTCACTTTCTCTGAAATACATGTTGTAGCCAAGGTCAACATTGAAGCCA
>CAZBUZ010000117.1:2536-3412 GCA_964495205.1 uncultured Pseudomonadota bacterium
CTACCTGGGGGTACATCAACATTTTGAGTAAAGATGTTAGCGGCTGGTTGAAGTTTTTGCGCATCAGCAGCTACACCAAACTTAGAAAGCAAGTAGTATTGACCAAAATTGCGGCTCTTAATACCTGTGTAACGTTTTTCTGATGCTTCAAACAAGTAACGGTAATTCGCTGCAAAGTTGAGTTTGAAGTTATGATCTTCATCGCCCCAGATGCGAGCAGCTGCCGTTAAACCACCGCCAAGACCGAAGTGCTTGGTTCCGTAGATAGGTTCAAACATGTAGTCGCCAGTAGGTTCTTTGCCGGTTGGGATGGAGATGCCAATGTTCAAGCCAACGTGATAGGTTTCTTTTTTCAAGAAGTTGTAGCCAAGCATAATGTCGATATCGGCTACGCCGGTTGCAGATTGTTTACCATTGATTTTACCTTTTTGAAGAAGCTCTTGTGCGTTAGGTGCACCAATCGTAGCATTTGGTGTATAGCTTCCCTTGAAATAATTAATAAGATTTGCAGCGGTTAAATGACCAGCCGCTGCTGTTTCTGTGATAGATAATTTTGGATCATTTTCAACATGTTGAATAGGAAGGTTTACCTTGAGATACAGACCATTAACGATTTTTGAAAGATCTTGGAAATAAGCAAGATCAACGCCATAACTTGTTGATTCTGGTGCAAGTTTCAAGGTAAGATTTGCAGTAGAGTTATCGACGTTTTCTCGGTGAATGATGTATGCAACGTCGATATCCGCAACGGTACTAGCTGCATAAGCGCCTGCTGTACCTGTCCGGTTATCAGCACCCTTCAGGGAGAATGTGCTTTTATCTAATGTTCCAAAATACTTACCCGTATCACTCTTATTCGTATTTTGTCCATAGAAT
>CAZBUZ010000118.1:0-3389 GCA_964495205.1 uncultured Pseudomonadota bacterium
CATTCTCCACTCAGGGTCAGGATTCATGATTCTTTTTTCGTTGTTGATTTGTGGTAGGTTTTGCGTGCTTTTTAAGATGAACATTATTTTTTCTCTGAGTGAGTCTAAGTCAAACAAGTCAGACTCCGCTATTAATTCGCTGATGTTTTGATCAATGTGGGCTAATTCTGTGGTGATATCTCTTGTTGTAGATGCTTGATAAAGACTGAGTATGTTTCTCGCTTCGAGTGATAATGGCGGTGCTTCAGGAGCGATGTGCAGTTCCATGGCTTGCGACAAAGAAAATAGGCATAAACTGATGACGAGATGGACATAGAAAAAACATTTTTTCATGACAACCTCAACGTTAAAGGGTGAGTTAAGACGAGGCCTGCTCTTGGTTGTGATGAGCATGATCCTTGTGTGTTTGTGTTTTTGCGCAGATTGATTCTTTCATGACATATCCTAGTCGAGCTGTATTTTTTTTGCAAATTGTTCGAGCGTGGCGTAAACAAATTTTTTGATACTTTTTGTGGTTCCTAAGAAGGGGTTCATAGAGAGGTTTGCTATAAATTTTTCTATGCATGCAGAAATGTACACATCTTCTTCATGGCGAATGTGATCAGAAACTGGTGCGCCTACGAGATCTAGGTGTGTTGAGAGGAGGCTGCGGCAGAATGCCTGGCGAATTATTGGCTTAAGAATAGAGATGTCGGTGGCGGGATATTGTTTAAGTGTATCAATTATTCGCCCTGTTTCATCCAAGGCTGGACTGAGCTTGTGGCGTTCTAAGTGAAATTTCTTTTCATAGAGTGTTCTTGTGTCTAGTGCTTCTCGAGTAAGTCCGGCATAGGAAGCCGTCCATGCTGAGTAGAGAAAACAGAACAACACCAAGACCGTGCGCTTGTCGGTATAATACTTCATATGTGCCCTCCTCAAAAAATAATGCCGTTAGTGTTTATTTTTTGAACCTTTTATCCAAACATACCAGGAGGTGTGTTTTTTTGCACGTACTTTATTTTCTTGCTAGCACATCATTGCCTTCAGCTGCTGGTGGATTGTTCCTGGTTTGAAAGATAAGTATAGAGATGGCTGCTGGCGTCATGCCGGGAATGAGTTGCGCTTGGGCGATGGTTTTAGGCTGGTGAATTTTGAGTTTGTTTTGCAATTCTTTTGTAAGTCCCGGCATATTTGAATAATTAAGAGTGCTCGGAAGTTCGAGCGTTGCATATCGTTTAGCCTTTTCGACTTCAAGGCGCTCTTTTTCAAGATATCCTTCGTAGCGAATTTCAGCGTGAATATTGATAATAGCTCGTGTGGAGATGTCGCCAAGGGCTTCTTTGCATGCATCTTGATGTTCTGCGGTAAATTCGATTGCAAAAAGATTTTTGTAGAGCGGCGATTGTCGGTTGCTGCGCGCAAGGCTGAGGCCATGCTCTATGGTTCGTTTTTCTTGCTCAAATTTGGCATAAAAATCATCCGAGATTAATCCAAGGCGGTGGGCGTGAGGTGTAAGACGCAAGAACGTGTTGTCTTGGCGTAAAAGCAGTCGTCGTTCTGCTCGAGAGGTAAACATGCGGTAAGGTTCATCCACGCCAAGGCTGACCAAGTCATCGATCATGACGCCTATGTAGCTTTCTGATCGAGCGAGTGAAAATGGAGCTTCTCCTTTGTGCTTGAGGTGGGCGTTAATGCCGGCAATAAGGCCCTGGCCAGCGGCCTCCTCGTAGCCTGTGGTGCCATTAATTTGGCCGGCGAGAAACAATCCGCCGACGCTTTTTGCTTCCATGGTATGGGTGAGATTATTGGGTTGGAATGCGTCATATTCGATGGCATAGCCACTTTTGGCAATGATGGCGTTCTCAAAGCCTTTTATGCTCCTGATATAGGCGTATTGAACGTCCAAAGGGAGTGATGTTGAAAGCCCGGCTGGGTAAACTTCTGGATGGCATGCTCCTTCTGGCTCTATGAAAACGTGATGAGCATTGCGGTCTGGGTATCGTCCGATTTTGTCTTCAATAGAAGGGCAATAACGTGGTCCAATACCGCTAATATTGCCGCTATAAAGCGCCGAAAGATGTAAGTTTTTGCGAATAATCTCATGTGTTTTTTCGTTGGTTTGGGTGACGTAGCATGGTGTGTGTTCTCTAACGGCTACTGAATCGAATTCATAGAGATACTCAAGGTGGTCGCTCGATTGGCGCTCAAATTTAGTGTAATCAATACTTGATGCAAGTAGGCGTGGTGGTGTGCCTGTCTTGAGTCGTAAAATAGGAGCTTCCATTGCTATTGCAATTGATTGAGAGAGGAGTGGGACAGTTTCTTCGTCGCGCCTGCCGGCTGGATAACGAACGCGACCGATATGGATGACACCGTTCATAAAGGTGCCGGTGGTTACTACAACGCAGGGCGAGTGGTAGGTTTGTCCATTGGTGCACATAACACCAGTTATCTTTTTTTGGGTATCACAGAAGGATGTTTTTATGCCCGTTGCCATGGCCGAAACAATCGTTAGGTTTGGAGTTTTTTGAAGATATTCAAGAGCTAGCTTGCTATAAGCATACTTGTCGATTTGCACGCGCAAGCCTTGGACTGCCGGGCCTTTACTTGTGTTTAGCATGCGGGCTTGTAGGTAGGTATGGGTGGCCAGTTGCGGCATAAGGCCGCCGAATGCACTAACCTCAAAAACAATGTGCCCTTTGCCCAACCCCCCGATCGATGGGTTGCAGGGCATGGTTGCCACTTTGTTTTTATCGAGCGTGAGCAAAAGGGTTCTTGATCCCATTTTTGCGGCTGCATAAGCGGCTTCGATGCCGGCGTGTCCGCCGCCAACAACGATAACATCAAATTGATTATTCATTTTTTTACAGTTTTCTACTTTGTTTTTAAGTCCCCCAACAACCCCACCATTGTACCGTGAAATGGGGTGAGTAGCAATGCAATTTAAGGGTTTGCCCGGTGCTTGTAGTATTAGTGATGCTTTGTTGGGTGTATTGGTGGTGGCGTGTGAAATGAAGTTTGAGATGATGCGCTTAGGCTCAAAAGCGTTGGCATATGGTATCGATATATGCCAGGAGCTGCGGTTTCAAGCACTGAAAAATATTTAGGATCATCATCAAAAAATGCTATAACGTTGCACTGTTGTTTTTGCAGGTGAAGGAGCGCATCTATTTTCCATTCTAAGGCAGCATCGCTTAATTTTTGATGCCATTGTTCTATTGCCAAAGCATCTGCTTGAGGATCCCCGGTTGGCTGTGGATATTGTGGTTCCCTTTCTCGTGGTAGGCACCACAAGTTTCCTTGAGGTGTTCTATCAAAACCGCAGCGTTGCAAGTTTGCGTAGGTTTCTTGGGCAAATGAAGCATCGCGACTGGTGAGGAAAACTATGTTAAATGCAAAATGTTCGTTTT
>CAZBUZ010000119.1:0-3384 GCA_964495205.1 uncultured Pseudomonadota bacterium
AATACTATAGACATATGGAGGCCCATCAGTCTCAAATGTCATGAACCCAGACATGTGTTTGACTATTTGAAAAACTCTTGCTAGGATGAATATAGGTTTTATGTTTAATCTAAAGGAGTTTTTATGATTTCGGTAGTTCAGGGTTTACAAAACCCCACGCCAATGCATGAAGCTCCGCAGTGCGGAGTTTGCTCTTTGTTTTCCGGCAATGTTCAGTTGACCGGTTCTTTTTCTATTTCTCTTCTTTTTTCTCCTTTTTTCCGGCGCGTTCGGCGCGGCTAATTTTTTTCCCTTATTAATTTTTAGTGTTTTGTTGATGCATCGTGATTGCTGTTCTTTCGGTTTGTGTAGTTTTTTTGTTTTATTTTTTGTCACCCTGAATTTATTTCAGCATCCATCTTTAACGTGTTCCCTAATGAAATAAAAGATGGATGCCGGATCGGTGTCCATAACTGTTTGAAATGTTTTGAAATGTATGTTTTTTATTAGAATAGTGTTGCCTAATCTGTCATCCTTGGGCTTGCCCCGAGGATCCATCATGGTTATAAATTATTAAGCATTTTTTACAGAAGATGCTTTCTAGTTGTTGAATCAATCAAAGACAAGATAGATCCTCGAGTCAAGCTCAAGGATGACAAATGAGGTATTATTTTATTGAAAAGAATTAATGTTATACGTTAGTTTCAACACTTCTGTGTGTTGAGGCTCTCGATACATCCTAGGGTTAGCAGTTTAATTTGTTAATTTTTTTAATTTATAAAGGATTTATTATGAAAAAGTTTTTATTTTTACTTGGCCTTATTGCCTTGGCTGGTTGTTCTACGACCCAAAAAAATACCGACGAATTAATCGTTGGTACCTGTGCTGGGTTTCCTCCTTATGAGGAGTTTGATAAAGCGGGCGGTATCATTGGTTTTGATATTGATGTTGCTCAGAAAATAGCAGATAAGTTGGGCAAAAAGCTTGTCGTCAAAGATATGTCATTTGATGCGCTTTTGGTTGGTCTTAAGCAGGGTAAGATCGATATGGTTTTGGCTGGCCTTTCTATCACCAAAGCAAGACTTGCAGAAATAGCGATGGTACATTATCACGGCAAACCGCTGAAGAGCTTACCGATTTTGTTTTGGCAACAGATTCCTGCTGGTGTGAATTCTATTGAGGATTTAGCTCAATTGCCTAACAAAACTGTTTGTGCTCAGGTGGGAACGATTCAAGAAGAAATTATCAGCAAGTATGCCTACCTGAATGTTAAAAACATGGAGAATATTCCTGATCTGATTATGGATATCAAGCATGGAAAATCAATTGCTGCAGTTATTGAACCGATGGTGGTGGTAGAACTGCAAAAACAAATGCCTGAAATTAAAGTGATGGAACTGCCGCTCAAAGAGGATGAGCAAAGTCTGGGGCATGGGATTGGTATGAATAAAAATAATAAAGAACTTATCGCAGTTGTTGAGAAAACGGTTGCTCAGCTAAAGCAAGCGGGTGTCATTGATGAACTTGAACAAAAATGGTTTACCAAGAGGGTATCATGATATTGAGTAAGGTATTGACGGTTATGCACACCTGGCTGCCGCTTATCATGCAGGGGGTGGCAATGACCATTGCGATTTCTTGTTGTGGTTTGTTGATCGGCGTGATTTTTGGCGTATTGCTTGGGGTAGGCAACTGCAACAAACTGAAGCATGCGGTGCTGAGTAAGGTGATTAACTTTTATGTGTTGGTGTTGCGTGGCACACCACTTTATGTGCAAGTGCTTATTGTGTATTATGCGCTTCCTGAAGCGACGGGTATTAATCTAAGCCCTTTTAGCGCCGGTGTGCTTGCGCTTGGTTGCAATTCCATTGCCTATGTTGCAGAAATTATCAGAGCAGGTATCAATGCGGTACCTGTTGGTCAATGGGATGCTGCATATGTTTTGGGATATTCTCGTAGTAAAGCGCTTACATTGATTATTATGCCGCAGGCGTTAAAAAATATTTTGCCTGCGTTGGTTAATGAAGCAACGGCGCTTATAAAGGAGTCATCCATTTTGGCGGCGATTGGATTGCTGGAAATGACAAGGGTTGCTATAAATGTTAGCGCAAAGACCCTTGACCCAATGAGCATTTATCTAGGGATTGCAGTGATATATTTGCTCTTGACGACAAGTGTTTCATTTTTGGCTAAAAAAATTGAACAAAAGCTGGAGGTTGGTCATGATCACCACTAAAAACGTGAGTTTAACGATAAAAAATAAAGCAATATTGCAGAATGTTTCGATCAGTCTGCCTAAAGGGAGCATTACAACCTTTATCGGTAAAAGTGGCGCAGGAAAGACCTCGCTGCTTAAATGCCTTGCACAGCTATACCAGGATTATCAGGGTGATATTTTGTATGAAAATAAACCACTTAACAAATTAACGAATAAACAACGTGCGCATGGCATAGGTTTTGTTTTTCAGCAATATCATCTTTTTCCGCATATGACGGTTATGCAGAATTGTGTTCAGCCGCAGGTAACTGTTTTGGGTCTTACTGCTGAGCAAGCGCAAGCCAAAGTAACGTTGTGGCTCGAAGCTCTTGGTTTGATTGCGCACAAAAATGCTTATCCACAGCAACTTTCTGGTGGACAACAACAGCGAGTTGCTATAGCAAGAGCGTTAGTGCTTGAGCCGCAGGTTTTATTGTTTGATGAACCATCATCGGCGCTTGATCCCCAAAGCACGAAAGAGCTGGCTTTGTTGTTAAAGAGTTTGCATAAAAAAGGAATCACTATTGGTTTGTGCAGTCACGATATTCCTTTTATTAAAGACGTGCTTGATAAGGTTTATCTGCTTGAAGGGGGCATGGTTATTGATTACCACCAGGCTTCAGATGGCATCTTGGCGCCAGAACGTCCTATTGCGAAATTTTTGGAGAGTTAGTGCCCGCTCGTAGGCACCCTTCGATATGCGTGCTTCGCACGCACTCAGGGCGAGCGGATTTAAAACGCCCGCTCGTGGTGAGTGCGAGCCGTAGGTGAGTGTATCGAACCATGCGGGCAACCGCTTACCTGTTTTTCCAAAAATAGACCTTCTTATTGTTAGCAAGACCATAGATTGTTGCGCCATCGGTAACGACTTGGGTAAACTTCTTCGTATCGAGGGCTATCCATTTTTTACCGGTCCATCGTAAGATGAGGCCGGTTTTTTCTTGGATTCCGCAAAGGATATTTTTGTCTGTAGCGATTTGAATAAATTTTTCTTTTCCCAATTTATCCCAGGTTTTGCCATTCCACCTAAAAGCAAATGATTTTTTTTGAGGAAGCCCGATGGCGAAAATCTGAGAACCATTCGTGACTATTTGTTTAAACTGTTGCCAGCTGAGCTTTTGCCAGTCTTTTTTTTGCCACATGCATGC
>CAZBUZ010000120.1:0-3334 GCA_964495205.1 uncultured Pseudomonadota bacterium
CCCTTATTAAAAAGTTTTAAGGCATATAATGCAAGAACGCTTTGACGCAAAACAAACATACCAGAATCAAACTGCTTCAGCTTAATCATTTTATCAATAAGCTCATCAGGCAATGGCTGACCGGTCTTAAAATGGCCACTTACTGATTGTAAAACTTTACGGTCATATAACCATTCTTCAAACATCTGTGAAGGCATCTCAACAAAATCAGTTTTCACCGATGTTCCCGATTGGCTTGCCAGTTCTGTTGAACCCAAAAGATTATGCATGGCGTGACCAAACTCATGAAAAAAGGTTGAAACATCTTCAAATTTAAGCAAAGCCGGCTTTTCAGGAGTTGAACGTGGAAAATTGGCAATAATCATAGCAACTGATGGCGTTATGCGATTATTTTCTTTTTTAAGTGTGGGAACAATCGGAGCAAGACAAGCATGACTATATTTATTGTCGCGAGGATACAAATCGATAAATAAGTACCCACGCAAAGCATTATCAAATGCATCATTAACTTGAATCACACGCACATCTTCATGCCATACCCAGGATGGTTTGATGATTAAAAACTTCAATCCCAAAAATTGTTGATAAACGGAGAATATTCCCTCAAGCGCCTTTTCTACGGGAAAATACTCGGCAATTTTATGCTCATCAATCTCAAGATGCTTCTTTTTATAACAATTCTTCACATAAAATAAAGACCAGGCGTCAAACCGCTCTTGAGCATCAAGCGCAATCCCCGCAGGTAATTCCTTTTTCAACAAAGCAACTTCACGCTTAGACTTTGGCGTTGACTTATTGATCAAATCCAACAAAAAGGTTTCTACGCGTTCAACTTTTTTTGCCATCTCCCCATCAATATCTAACGCCGCAAAAGACGCAAACCCAAGCTTTCTTGCCAACTCATAGCGCTTGGCAACTAACTGACGCAACAATTCGTCGTTTTGCGGATAAGCGCGGTTATTATAGGCAAAATAAAATTTTTTGCGCGTTTGCTCACAAGAGCAATGCTCCATAACTTCAACATAGGTTGGATGATTACAGCGCAAAATATAACGCCCTTGATCATCTTTTTTAAGAACTTTCAAAAGATCATCACTCACACCAGCAAGATCCTGTGGCGCTACCGCAATAAAGCTTTGATCCTTTGCGATATTTGTTTCAAAGTTCAATGCGACTTCAGCAATCTCTTTTTTTATCTTTTTTACATTTTCAAGCTGCTCGCGGGGTAAATTCAATCCACTACGCTCAAAATCACGCAATACTTCTTTTAGATAATATCGAGCTTCGTCACTAACCTTTTCTTGTTGGGCATTTCCCTCTGCATAATCTTTACATGCACTATACAAATCTTTGTTATGAAGCGCATCAACAAGATATTTTTCTATCTGCAAGGTTGCTTCATGACACGCATCACGCATATCTTTTTGAGGATGAACCATCTCAAGGGCAGATACAAGTGAGGCTACCACTCCAACATCACGGCGGATGGTATCAAGTGCTTGTGCGGTATTATCGAAAGTACGCTCTGACTTTTGTAACGATAAAATCGACTCAAATTCCTTCTGCGCATTTTCCAACGTCATTTTGGTAAAGCTTTTTACTTCTTCAACGGTCTTTGGAAACAATGCTATTGCATCGTCAACAGTTGCTACATCATTTTGTATTCGTTGTTTTAATGCTTCTGCATTCATCATGCTCGATTCTCTTTTTAATGGTAAACACCCAACTAATCCAACAACACATAAACTTATGATCACTACTCTCCTCAAAATATTGTGCATAGGCCCCTTCCTCGATATTTTTTAATGACAGCGATTGCATAACATGCTATGGTTGTGCAGTTTTATAGGCATATTAAGTTCAATTATACAACAAATAAGAGGTTTTACCATGAAAAGCTTGACCCGGCTCGCCACGCAAATACTCATTATAAGTCTCTCTTTCGCCAGTTCCCGTGCATTTACAACGGAAGCAACCCTTACACCCTGTTCAACAGGTGCGCAAAAGATAGTTGAATCAATTGAATTAACGTCAAAACACGCCAAAAAAGTTGTGGTTGAAAGCAAAAACGTCCTCACAATCGGCGACAACCTTTATCTGAAACTTGCAAATCTATGGAACACTCCAGATATTCAAGCCATATTCACCCAAGAAAAAAAGGAATTTGCCGAAAATATTATTAGAGAACAAGCCAACGAGGTTCACGGACAAATCAAATTTTTGCTTGATGAAGGGATAAAGCCAGAAATTCAGCTCATGTCTCAACGAATTGAAGACTTACTCAGAGAAGATAAAGAAAAAATTCAAGAAGTTTCACAAAAAATAGAAACAACCATCAAAGAAACGCTTCAAAAAGAAGAGGTTCAGGATTCGATTAAGAAAATAAAAGAAGAAGGAAAAAAATTAGGCAAACACTTTAAAAAACTTTTTAAATGAAAAACAAAAAAAGGCCTCACAAAATTGTGAGGCCTTTTTTTGTTTTTCATTTATCAGCAACAGATAAACTCGCAAATTTTCGTATTAATTCTTCTGGGTCAACCCATTTAACGATCACGCCACGACGACGTATTTCTTCTTCTCGAGCAAGCCGTTGCAATAACGCCAGCTCTTCTGAATTCATCGCAACCGAGTGCGGATCGAACAACAGTTCAATTTTCTTTGCACGCTCCTCTGCTGCAGCTTGACGAATTTCTGCAAAATAGGACTGCGGATCTACCCATTTTATCAAAGCGGTAAAACCTTTAACCCTTTCATCAAAACGCTCCCAAAACTCTTGGGGAACCAAAATATTACCGCGCATGACAAGACCATGTTCAATCCCGTACCCAAGCGGCAATAGATTACCACATAGGAATACTTCACCATCCTCCAAAGTCAATAGTAGTTCGTTCTCCTCCAATATGCGACTTAATTCAGAATAAGATCGTTCTACTAAATCCAATGACCCGCCTGAAAAAAATATCACATCGAAAAGATCTTTAAGATAATCAGAATCAACTCTTTTATCAACTTGAGTACCGCTTGCCACCATCCAGGTTGACCCGGAAAGCGGTTCCACTTCTATTTTCATTGCCGAAACGCAAGCCAAAATACTCACCAATGATACCAATACAATACCAAAAATCTTGTTCTTCATTTTTAATATCCAGATTAAAATGCTTATCGTTTTTTACACCAATTCCAAGGAAGCAACATCCAAAATGTCGATCGTTTATTTTTTTGCTGCACATTAGGGATACTTTTTTGCCCTTGTGACTCACCAACGAAAAGCTCATCAACAGGAGCACCACGATGCATAATATCAAAAAAATCACAAGCCATAGCTAAAAATCCA
>CAZBUZ010000121.1:0-3315 GCA_964495205.1 uncultured Pseudomonadota bacterium
TACAACGTTGGAGCAGGTATCAAAAACAAAACCCTTGAGCTACGAACTGAAGACATAGGCCTTGCTGAATGGATACAAATAAGGAAAAGCCAGTGGAATGGAGAATTTATCATCTTTACAGACAGAAGTGACTTGCTAAAACTAGCAGGGCTTGATGGTATAATGCACACCGGAATGGCAAACAAGCGCTTGCTAGAAAAATTTGGCCGGCTCAAAGATAAAGACATCATCATTTCTTACCCGACCCATGTAGTCTTCCCATTCAAGGTGAAAATTAGGTAACATTTTAATTCCGGTGAAACTGTTACCTACTTCCGGCAAAACTGTTACCAGGTTCCGGCAAAAGTGTTACCGATTTCCGGTAAAACTGTTACAAGCAAAAAATGATTTTATTGATCTAGCCGGCGCAACCATAAAATCTGAAATCCAATAAGATATTAAGTCGTTAAGACATAATATCTGATGAATAATGAAACTCTTAATGAGTTTCATTATTCGCAGAAGAAAAGAAAACCGCTCGAGGGGGAACTCCCCTCTCGCTAAAAAGACAAGAAGATCCATCAAGGTGAAGAGGGCCAGAGGCCCTCGTGGGTATAACCAGGCGGCTCCGCTAATTCGGCAAGAGCCTCATCGCCTGGCATTAGCTGTCGTCCAATCCCATTTGGTTTTGTTTCTTTGCGTAACGAGCTTAACCTACACCTGCCTCCAAATCGTTTTTTTCCTTGCGCGATGCGTTCCTATATGGAAGTATGCCTGTAGCAAAGATTACTGTATAATCCTTTGTGTTTAATCATTTGAGCCACACCATCGAGGAAGGCTTGACGATGATGAGGCTGGTTTGTGGTTTGATAAAGCTTTAAACCTTCTAACGGGGACAATGATGAAAAGAATAAAGAATACCAATCTTAGCGAGCAAGGCACTCTTTTGCTTGAAGCTATCAAATGCAACAACGAAGATGCCGCGAGGTTGCTTGTCGCACGGGCAATGAATATCATTTATGAAAAATCGTCCACGTCTTTTTCTAACAAGGAGGCATGGGGAGATGAAGAACTTGATGCCGTAGTTGCACTTGTTCGTGGGGTGAACCCCCAAGACAGTGTTGAGGCCATTCTTGCGTCTCAATTTGTAGCGCTACATTTACAAGGCATGGCAACAATGGCCAAGGAGTACATGAATGCAAAAGGCCAGGCTATGATGATGATCAGATTGAGTCACCATGCACTTGATATGCTTCAACGATATCGCGGCAAGAACCAAACAATTAACGTAAATTATAATGTACTTAACAAAGGCAATGCTATACTGAATGCGATGGTTGGTACGGGAGACACGACAAAAAACGGAGGATAGGTCATGAGATTCAAGATGGATTTTAAATCATTACCACGCTGTGGGGCGAAGGCTAAAAGCAATTTTGGTTTACCATGTCGTCATGTCGCGATGAAGAATGGCCGATGTTACTATCACGGAGGGAGCACGCCGATAAAGCATGGGCGTTACACCAAGGCGGCACAAGCAAAGCGAACACAACAACGGTCCATCATTAATGAAATGCGTGAGGCCTCAGCAGCCTTGAGTGAATTGGTTAAGGCCTGTTCATGTGAAAATTCGGATGCCTGAGGAGGTTTGATGGTAGAAACTCAAAAGAAATCGAGAAGCGCCAGCTCAGCCTTCCTATTAGGTAAGGAACCCAAAACCGACAAAGAATATCGCGTTATGGCAAATGCGCTTATTCAATGGGCCCAACAAGAGACGTCTTTGTGTATCCAAGATTTTCTGCTCAACCGGCTTATATCGCCAGAGTGCTTTACTGAATTTGCCAAGAACTCCGATTATTTTGCTCGAGCTTATGAGATTGCCATACATATGATTGGCGCCAGAAGAGAGAGGCTTGCTCAACAAGGGGTACTCAACCAACAAATTGTCCTTGCCACCATGCCCTTATACAATCCTCAATATAAACGGTGGGTAAAGTGCTTAAAATACAAAGACGATGCGGCTGGGGAAACGAAATTCATTGTGGTGGAGATACCCGAAATTCCATCATGTCCCCTCGTTCCTACGAGAGAAGAGGACGAGGCGCGGGTTGCTCCCCAATCTAACGATGCTTTGGTGAGATAATATGGGCTTGAAAAATAAATTGACAGGCATGATTTTTTCTGGCAAAATAGCAATAGAAATCATGTAAAAGTAGCTTAAGGTTTTCGCAGGATCTTAATAGTTTCAAAGCAAACCACAGAAGGATAATTCGTGAAAGTTCAAGTTAGTCCATTGTGCATTACGGTTGCACACCGCTAGTCAGGGTTTGCTTCTGTTTGGTTTTTTCCTAATTCAATTCCACTTCTGTATCGTTTAATCAAACAAGTTCACTGATGGTCTTCCCTGTTGGGTTTACATAGCCCTGCAAGGCAAATCTTGGCTCGCATTGGTGTTATTTTGTTAATAACCAAGAAGAGATAAGATGAGGTGACTCATGATGAATAAATGTTTGATTGGCGAAAATCTTACCTATGCGTTTGGTGATCGCGTGCTGTTTGACCACATAACCATAAGTCTGGGCAATGAAAAAACAGGGCTTGTTGGTAGCAATGGCACCGGCAAAACAACGCTGTTGCGGCTCATTGTTGGTGAAATAACCACGCAAGCAGGCATTGTTCACGTAACCTGTAAAATTGGATACCTACCGCAAAATTTTGTCGTCAATCAAGACCAAACGATTGCAGAGGTTTTTGGCGTTGACCAAAAAATCGCAGCGCTGGATAAAATTAATGCCGGGCTTGGTGATCAACACGATTTTGAGACCGTTGGCGATGATTGGGATGTTGTTGAACGGGCCAAAGAGCTTTTGCATCGATGCAACCTGAGTAATCTGAACCTAGCGCGACAAGTCAAAACCTTGAGCGGGGGGCAAACAACCCGTGTGTTTTTTGCTCGGCTGCTCATGAATAAATCAGACTTTCTGATTCTTGATGAACCAACAAATAACTTGGACGGTGAATCAAGATTAGCTCTATATGAGATGATCAAAGGGTTTGATGGTGGGATGCTGATTGTCAGCCATGATCGCCAGTTATTGGCCTTAATGGACCAGATTATTGAACTGTCACCGTTGGGAATAAAAACGTATGGCGGTAATTATTCTGATTACGTTGAGCAGAAAAGAATTGAGCAGAAAGCACTTGAGCAAGATCTTGTTGATGCACAAAAACAGTTAAGTAAAACAAAAAAGACGGTTCAGCAGAGCAAAGAGCGATATGACCAAAGAGCAAGTAGGGGCAAAAAAAAGGGACGGGAAGGTGGAATACCCAAAATAG
>CAZBUZ010000122.1:0-3300 GCA_964495205.1 uncultured Pseudomonadota bacterium
GGGGGGGAATGTAATCCCTGCCAACTTATGGTAAACTCGCTGCCCAGCAGCAACCGGATTATGGCTCGCAGCTGCTACAGGCGGCAAGTACACAAGATGCACATCACCAGGAGCCATAGGAGTAATGGTCAAAGCACTCCCAAACATCGCCCACCGCACGAGCACGCCAACCTTTGCAATTAACCACAACACTGGTGGCCATTCAGCCAGGCAGATGAGGGGATTGAGAAAGGGATAGCCTTCGGCATGACCAAAAATAATGAGGCTGTAGTTTTCTATAAAATACAAATATCCTACCGATATCAAACAAAAAATGAATTCATTAATAACGCGGGCCGTTCCCTCCCGCCCCTCCCTGGAAGGGAGGATAAAAAACCACATCCCACTCGTTAATGAAAAATAAAGCACGATCAATAAATAGCCTGCAATCGCCAGCGGTACCGGCGCCTGCGACTTGGTCATCAACAGCACCGCCAACCAAAAAAAGTGTACGCCAAAAACCAACAAGCCCCACACAAAACCTTTGGCAAATGAGAGATGTTGCGTCCGCACCAAACTGACAAAAGCAAACACCAATGCCCCTGCCCTTACCACAAGCGACACATTTAAAAAGGTCAGATCAACCAAAGCCGCCGAAAGAAAAATGGTGTACCACAAAGCGATGCTCCTTTTGTCCTTGAACACCAACAATCGTCTCACGCTCAACCAAACACCGATGACTGGCAACCATTTTACCCGCCGCAGACATCGTAACCGTTACGCGCACCACATCAGCACGTTCATCCCGCGGCACGCGATCAATCGCAACCAGGCAAGCAACCGCTCCACATGGCTTGAGTTCAATCTTACCGGCATCAAGCCTCACCATCTGCTTAGCGGTGGTCAACACCTTCGTCACGTGATCAAATTCTTTTTTCACCCACGCAAGCCCATAGTTTAGCACAACTTCAGCGCAATAAAACTGGCACATGGAACGTTGCCGCACAAGCACCAAATCACTCGCCCATCCTACCGCCTGCCACCATGCGGTAAGAAGCAGCGTCAGCCCTGTCATCGCAGTCATAACCACCAATAACGCCGAGGCACGTGTTTTCATATCAACACCCGATTGCGTAATGCCACCGCCATAGAGCGCTCTTTCTGGCCTCTCAGCAACATGGATACCTGCACCGCACGTACCGCTTGCCGCTGACCGCCAAGCAACCTCATCGTCACCGCATGGACCTGTGCGTTAACCAAGGTAACAAAACTTTCTATCCACTTTTTGGTCACCATATCAAACTGACCTTCTCGTCGGTGCAAACCCGTGCTCGTCACCTCATATCCAACCCATCGCTCGTATGGTTTACCATCCTGCGTCATCATCAATTGCTTGAACACTCGTCGTTCAATATCCCAATCGGCTGGCCACAAACTTGCAAGCTGAAGATCGCGCCGCAAAACATCTTCAGCAACAACCAAGCGCACAAAGGCGTGATGCGCCTGCATACGCTCAAGCATAAAGCGATATGTCCGCCCAACAAAACCACAGGTAAGAAGACTCAACCCGGCAAGCAACACCAAATAGATCAGCAATTCAATAAGTGTAAAAGCCTTATTCATCCAACCACCTGTACCGCTATTGGCACACGTCCAGCGCCAAGTTTACGTTGAAATCCGTCAGCTGAAATACGGTAATGCACCGGGCGCTCATGAGGCTTGAGCTGCATCACCCAACGCGGCACAGACGCCCAAATATGCTGCGCATCAATCTGCTGAGCAGCAACACGTATAGATTGATTACTGCTCTCTCCTTCACCAGGCAAAGCACACTTCATGCGCTCTAGAACATCACACGCAGCCGTCATGGCGCTATGACGCATACGCTGCTCCGCATCGGTATGCAACCACTGAGCAATAAAACCATTTAAGGCACCAACCATAACCGCAAACACCGCCAAGGCAACAAGCACCTCGATCAATAAAAAACCCGATGAACGCTTGCCCGCAATTCTCTGCATATGATCCCTTTTAATTTGCAAATGTTTGACTCACGTTCCTGCTCATTTTTAGACTGTAGGTGTTTTAAGTGTTCGATAGACTTCGTTGCAAGCTTGGACCGTTGCCCTACGGGCAATGGTTCGATACACCCTACTACGCAAGCTTCGTAGGGCACTCACCACGAGCGGGCCTCTTCTAATTCGCTCGCCCTGAGTGTTTTGCGAAGCAACGCTGAGCAAAATGTATCGAAGGGTGCGGATTTTTTACACCGCAAAGAGGTCTAGCACAACATACGTAAACTTCTATCACTATAACGCAAAAAGGGAAACGAGGAGATCATGAAGAAAAAAATGCGGCTCTTATGCCGATTTTTATTGGTTTTTGGTTGCCTTTCGGCAAGCCAACTCAGCGGACAAAATGCATTTGATGACCTATTCAAAGGCTTCGATTTTGATGCATTCCTTAACGACATGGAAAAGGCATTTGAAGCCGACGCCGACCGCAAGGCCTTTGGCCTGCCTCCTAAAACACCCGTAGCAGCTGGGCCAGAAAAAGTAGTTACCACTACTACACCAACCACCGGCAAACCACAAACGCGTGACGAACTCTTTCTCTCCCCGATCACACAAACTATTCAGGAAAAAGGCAAGCCAGCAAAGACTGTCCTCACACCAGCCTCTCGCAACGCATTCAAAGAGGTCATGCATGAATTTATTTCACTATTAAGTAGCGTCCAAAACAAGGTTGAAGGCTCGGCAGCCTTTTCACTCCCCTTCAAAGAACAATTTGCGCAATTTCATGAGACCATCGATAAAATCGCCATCGCCTATGGTACCATGGTCAGCAAAAAATTATATGCAACGATAATGCCCGCCAAACAAACACCTGAAACCAAAACGCCAGCGACTAAATCCCCCGGACTATCACGCGCACCCGTAAAGCCAGCACAACCACAACAAGCGGCCAATCTCCGCCAAAACATCCTAGACGCCATCAAAGACCTCAAAAAACTCGATGAAGAACTCTCGACCGTTGTCGCACAAGAGGAAAAAGAGCGAGAACACGAAGAAGCAAAGCTCAAGGAACTTTCGCGGCGACCTCGCACTAAAATAACATTTGACGAGGCACCAATTGCTGCATCATCACGCAGAAAACGCGGTTGGTCTGCATCACAACCTAAAGCAAAGCAACCGGCCAAACACAAAAAAGTTCAACCGGTTCATTAGACATTTTCGACAATCCGTTCGAAGAGACCCTTCGACGGCGCTCAGGGCGAACGGATTTTTGCCCCCCGTTCGTGGTGAGCATAGTCGAATCCAC
>CAZBUZ010000123.1:0-3241 GCA_964495205.1 uncultured Pseudomonadota bacterium
TGGGCCACAAAATGTTCCTCATCCCAGCCAGGCATAACAATACGTCACTCATACCAGCTACGAGCATTTTCCCAATCCTACAAAGGAAAAAAACATCAATGAAGATGATGACCTTAATATCCTGGTCGTCATAGAAACTACTGACAAAAAAGACTATCAACGTGGTGATTTATCCTACCGCCCTCGTTGCAATGCGGCTATATAACCAAAGTAATAAAAATAATCCTGCCAGGCCTTGTCGGTAAGGCCATATTGATTATGGCCAACAAAATAATCTGCTAAAAATTCGCGCACCCTTACGACTTCCCTAAGCCGTTTTCTATTTTTGGGATCATCAATGGTAAAATCGATAAGTTCCAATGCACGTTCGAAGGCATATCCACTTGCTTGTGCATCTCCTTTTGCCCGAGATTGAATTGCTCTTCCTACATCAGCCCCAACATTTGCCAATTGTTCCTCAAGAGACAATCTAAACCATCGACCTGACTCATAAAGGCCATGATGCATAATTCTTGCCATTTTCATACAGAAACCAAGCGTTTAACAATGCTAATAATTTTTTCCTGAGTAGCAGAATCACCAACTCCCCGATCAAAATTCCCTTGTGATGGCCGAATATTAATCATTGAATCAAACTCTATAAAATCATCAGATCCAAATTTTGTCGGATGAAGATTGATACCCCACAAATTTTCCTGTACAGAGCCGCTTTCAAGAAGAGCATTTTCTTGATCAGCGTGAAGTCCAGCATCAACTATCATAAGACCTCGTTCAATATCAACAACAGCTTTTACAATGTTGTTGTACATTTTTTGAGCCATTTTTTTTAACTCATCGAGCGAGATTTTTTCTTGTACTAGTTGCATAGTATCCCTTCATCTTCATCTAACTAGCTCCATGCTAGCAAGCATTGTTCTTAACTCAAGCAAACTGAATACATTGTACACAAAAATTCTAAGATCGTCCATTAAGGGGAGCCATACTACGCTCTTCGCGCCACACGGCGCTCGTAGCTACCCGCCTACGCTAAAGCTACGGCGTGGCAAGCTCCTGGCGGGCCATCCAGTTGGCGTCTCAAAACCTACATTGCATTCAGCAACATTGACATTCAATCTGATTATGATACATTTTCCTGTCTTGTTGTTATCAAAAATCAAGGCGAAACAATACGTCTTCTCCCGAACATTGAAGGATCATTAAATGGGGCATCCACTCAGCATCGCACGCCTTATAAAGGGAGGTGTCATATTGGACCTCGAAATAGATTTTAAACTTTATAAAAAACCAGCACATTTTACTTGGGCGCATGTTCTTTCTAATCTTTGAAATAGAGTAAACCACTAGTTTGAAATAGGGCTCATTGAACACAATCAGCAAACGTCGGTTCACACCAATAAGTACGCCTCCTGGCGCCTAAAAACCTACATTGCGTTTGGCGACTAGGAAAAAGCTTTCGACTTCGAAAGATATCTCAAAACAGAAGCCGGTAAAGCATTTGTAAAAAAATATTGTATTTGCAAACTCTGAAAATTAATCTGCACGCTTAGACTTCATTAACGCAATAAGTGTTCTCGTAACTTTTGTACATTTTCAATGTTAAAAAAACGTTGGCTGTGTAAGGGGGAGTAAAGAAAAAATACAACTCGTAACAAGTTATGGTGATTTTTTAATTTATTTTCATAACTGTATTCATCTCTAATTACCTTGCCACAAGCCGCTCCTTGGGTTTGCACGTCTAGATTAGCTATGCTATCTTCGCAATGTAAATATTTCGACCATAAAAGATGAACATACCTTTATGATGAAGAAACAACACAATTATGATAAATAAATATTTTTTCCCTCTTGTTTTATCAGTTTGTTTTCACCATAGCATTAGCCAAGCACAACCCGATCAATCTTGTCACGATGACCATAATAAAAGAATGGCTTGTGCATTATTTGGCGCAGCAGCCGGAGATGCGCTTGGACGTATAACTGAATTTATTCCATCACAAAAAAAAATTTACAAAGAATATCCCAATGGGGTTAATTGGTTTGATGATATTAAACCAGCACTTCTATCCAATGGTCAAATAGGTTATCCATATACTGACGACACCGTAATGATGCTTATTGTCCTTGAAGAGTTTAAAAAAAATCATCAACATCCCGATCTCGTTGTGGATGCACTAGCTTTGCGATTTGCTGATCTTTTTGATGATAAAAAAAAATATACGATAGATCCCCTTTATAATCTGCGTGCCCATGGGCTAACCAATATCAAATCTTGTTTAGAAGTTGGGGCATTAATCAAACAGGGCAAAACATGGCAAGATAGAGAATCAACATCTGAAAAAATAAAAAAAGAAACAGGCTGTGGATCTGTAATGCGCGTATGGCCTATTGGATTTTTTTATCACGACAACATTGAACTAGCCATAACCACAGCTGATCGACAATCGTGTATTACCCATCGCAATCCAGCTGCTCGAGCAGCATGTGCTGCGGCGGTTGCTGGTTTTGCCACATTATGCAATGGTAAATCTTTTGATGAGATGGCCACTGCAATGATAGCTGCTGCTGACAAATACAATGAGGAAGAACAACAATACAAACAACAAGCAAAACCTATCACCAGCTCACTTGATCAAAATTTAAAACTTATAGCCCAAGATCGCATGCTTACAAGCAATATGCTTCGCTATGCGCTTTGGGCTGCAAAAAACAATATTCCTTCTCATATCGTCTTGGGAAATAATAACGATCTACAAGCAAACTATAGATCTTCATCTGGCGCATTACTTGGCTGGCGCGCCGATGAAACAGTTGCCGCAACGTTATACATTTTGTTGCATCAAAAGAATAATTTTTTTGGTGCTCTTTCTGAAGCGATCAATACCCCTGGCGACTCTGATAGCATAGCTTCGTTAGTTGGAGCTTTTTCTGGTTATATTAATGGATCAATGGATGAAATACTCAAAAAAGGACATGCTCTTGAACTCGAAAATGCCTTTCAACTGATAAATTTTAACACATAGCAGTTCGATCCCATAATAAGATTTTAGCAAATGGCCGCTTGAATTTCCCCATGGAGAGTTGGCCTGGCGATAGCAAACATCTTTTGGTATGATGAAAAAATCAAGAACTACACACTTGTTAGCGAAAAAATAACCACCTCCATCGTACGGCTAAAAAAGCTTATTTATCAGGACTTACGCAAAGAAGCCAAATAGTTGACTGAAAGAGTTAAGTCGCTCGG
>CAZBUZ010000124.1:0-3213 GCA_964495205.1 uncultured Pseudomonadota bacterium
CCTTGGTAAAATCCCCAAGCCGCAGGCTCTCTGCCTTGATGTTGAAGGCAGAGCCGCCAAGCACCATGGCATGCTGCTCGTCTGACCAAATGCGATAATCGCGCACATCGCGTACGCCAAAAAGGCAGAGAGCCTGGGGAAAGGCCTGCGGGCGATTTGGATAGCCTGAGCGCAGTTGGCGCAGAACAGAAATGAGCGTGTCACCAACAAGAGCATCGATTTCATCAATAAAAATGACGAGTGGTTTTTCATTGTGCTGTGCCCAAAATTGCAAAAATTCTGTCAATTCGTTGCCAGAAATGGTTGCCAGTGTAAGGTCTTTATCAAAGTACCGCATGCCAGGATTGTCTTTTCCCAGCATTAAATCAATTGCCGATTTGAACTGTTTTAGGATGGTAAGTAGTCCCTGCTCAACCTTGGAACGCGCCGCCTGTGCCGCTTCAACATTGACGTACAAGGCTGTGTATTTGCCCTCTGTATTGATCTTTTTGGCAAAAGCAAGCATCGTCGATGTCTTACCCGTTTGGCGCGGGGCGTGGAGGATGAAGTATTTTTTCTGATTGATGAGCGAGTACAGTTCCTGCTTATCCAATCGTTCTGTTGGCGGTAAGCAATAATGATCGGCTGGGTTTACCGGCCCAGCGGTATTGAAAAACTTTTCCATGGCGGCAGCTCCTTTTGGGGTTCTCCTGGTTAACCATTGCCAGCATAGCACAAAATTGTCGAGGGCTCCATGAGGCCTGCCATGGACCACTATCTTTTGATCAAAAAAACGGCATTCTCTTCTTGCCTGCATGGATGATCTAAGCCTTAGTTCGGGGTTTCTTAAGGCTTGATTTTTATCTGAATCTCCAGGTATTATGTAATAAACTGTCACTTTTCGCCAGTTTGTTACATGAAAAGGGAGGCGATGAAAAAAAACGTTCGAGATTTTTTAGATGCTTGGCAAAAAGTTTTTATTCGGGACACTGATTTAGCAATGCTTTTGAATAAATCTGATGACGCTCGCTATGCTCTCGTTAAGCGAGCCCTCAAGGCTGGGCTCTTAACCAGACTACGCAAGGGGTTATACCTTATCACGAGTAAGGCAAAAAAATCACTACCAGATGAATTTGAATTAGCATTGCACATGTATCAACCTTCCATTATTAGTATGGAATCAGCGCTTTCTTACCATGGATGGATACCTGAAGCTGTATACATCACCACCTGTGCAACTCCAAAACGAGCACAGGAATTCAAAACGCCGTTGGGTGTTTTTAGTTATAAACACGTTCCAGCACCAGGGTTTTATGCGGGAGTAAGCCGCATAGAAACAGCAACTGATGTTATGCTCATTGCAGATCCATGGCGTGCTCTGGCGGATCTTATGTACACAAAGCGCATCTCATGGTCAAGTGTACATAACCTCGAAGTTGACATGCGTATTGATCACCACGTCATTTTGAATAGTGATCAAGTATTACTAAAAAGCCTCAGCCAAAATTACCCCAGCCCACGAGTTTGTGCAGGATTAACAAAGTTATTGCAGGATCTAGAAAAAAATAAAAGGATTCTATCATGACTATAAAAATGATCGAGGAGCGGCTCAAAGAATATGCCCCTCGTACACAACGTGAGGAGTTGAATGCCATCAAAGAAATAGTCCAAGAGATTGCACTTTGTGCGCTTGCTCGTGCGGGCTTTTTTAAAAAAGCAGCTTTTCAAGGTGGTTCATGTCTACGCATTATTCACAAGCTTAATCGATTTTCAGAAGACTTAGATTTTCTTTTGTTTGAACAAGACAGGTCGTTTATTTGGGAACCATTTTTTGATGCCATGCAGGTAGAATTTACTTTGTATAAGCTTGATGTTGAGATTGTTGATCGGTCAAAGGCCGACAGTGTTATAAAAACAGCTTTTTTGAAGGACAACTCTTTTGGTAGAGTACTTGTTCTTTCTCATCCGCGTGGACCTCATGACAAGCAAAAACTCCAAATAAAATTTGAAATTGATACAAATCCCCCTGGAGGATCAATTTTTGAATCGCATTTTCTCGATTTCCCCTATTCTTTTTCGCTTGTCACCCAAGACTTGCCCAGCCTGTTTGCAAGTAAGTGTCATGCATTGTTGTGTCGTCCATACGTTAAGGGGCGTGATTGGTTTGATTTTGTGTGGTATGTTTCTAAAAAAATTATTCCTAATTACAACCACCTCTCTCTTGCTCTCGACCAGGTGGGGCCTTGGCAAGGACAAAGCCCTGCTGTTGCGAAGAATTGGTTATTATCCAATCTACACGCTAAAATCGTTGGTATAGACTGGGAATTGGCAAAAAGAGATGCTGAATATTTTTTGCGCATGCATGAACGCGAGGGGCTTAAGGTATGGGGCAGTGATTTTTTTCTGACGATACTTAAGCGGTTTGCTGATTATCTATAATGTCTTTTTCACAGCCAATTCCCACCTTCTAGCCTGCCCATTTGTTGGTGAAATAGGAGGGTGTTTTTTGCCATTAATGCACGCTGAGCCCAAAACCCATGGCCTGAAGAAGTGCTGTAAGTGAATTTAGCTGAGGATTCCCGTTCTTTGAT
Organism: uncultured Pseudomonadota bacterium; assembly: GCA_964495205.1. Lineage (GTDB taxonomy): Bacteria > Babelota > Babeliae > Babelales > RVW-14 > GWF2-38-10. The sequence goes on from CAZBUZ010000124.1 coordinate 2,571, forward strand.
AGCATCCGATATAAACTTTCTCGTCTAATTTGCGCGCGTTTGGCAAGATCACTTATTGTTCCCTGTGCCTCGGCAACATTTTTAAGGGCATTGAGAAATAGTTGTTGTGATTCTTTATCACCTTTTAAACTCTCCTCAAGTGCTGCATTTAAATATGCAACGGCGTAATCGCGATTTTTGAGCCTTTCTATCAGCGTTTGGTGATAATCAATACACCTTGGAATTTTTTTGGCTATTTTTTTATTCATTGTTCAACCTCTGTTCTTTAAAATCTTGAAAGTACTTTTTTGCCTTAGCGATATCTTTTACTTGGGATTGTTTATTGCCAGCGCATAAAAGCAAAATAATTTTAAGCCCAACCTTACCAAAATACACACGATAGCCAGGCCCAACATCAATCTTTAATTCGAATATCATTCCGCCAAGAGATCGACATAGTCCCAAATTGCCGAGTTTAACGCGCTCGAGCCTCAAATCAACAGCAATCTTTGCCTTTTGGTCGGTTAGCCCGTTTAACCATTCGTTAAACGGGCACCTTTTGTTTGATTTTTCATAGACTTTTATCTGATATCCCATGCATAGTCCTCATTATTAATAACCTTTCTCCAGTGTTATTATAAACCGTGTGTATCTTAAAAGCAAC
>CAZBUZ010000125.1:0-3178 GCA_964495205.1 uncultured Pseudomonadota bacterium
TGTGGTCATTTGAATATGACTGATGAACGTATGAAAAAAATGGCAATGATTCATGTTTATGGTGGTCCCTATCCGTATCTAAATCTTCTTTTTTGGGATACCTTACATCAAAAGGAGTTGGATGGTGTGCAGCAGGTGCGTGGATTACTTACTTTTTTTGAAAGACATAAGATTGGTGTTCTTGGCCGCGGTTCGATTTGGGAGAAATTACTTCAGGAATATGGAATTAAGAATGTTAAAGTTTATGAAGAAGAGCCACTGTTAGTAAGAGCTCTCAAACAAGGTGATATTACGGCAATAGTTATGGGGCGCGTAAGTACCGATTTTTTACGCAATCAGCATCCTAATTTGTGGACTTTAAAAGTTGAACTCGATAAGCCATACAGCTATGGCATTGGAGTAGCTTTGAATAAAGATCGAAAGGCGCTTGTAAAGCGAGTTGAAGATGCTGTCCAGGAACTTAAAGATGATGGTACAGTTAACATGTTGCAACAGAAGTGGTTTGGAAAGCGTTATTGAGTCCTATTTTTATGTCTTTTTGTAACTAATTGCTAGCCGGTTGATTAACTCATTCTTTTGTATAGATTACTAAGTGAATCAGGAATCTGAATACTGCCAAATTTGTCATCCCGGCCGCTGTGCCGGGATCCATCCTAATCTTAACCTGATTCGCATTTGCGTGAATTGATGGGTTGTGCTTTATTTTCGGTGGACTTTATGGACCATGGTGGGGTGAAATTTCGTAGGGCTACGTCAACTGATTTGACCGGTATTATTCATCTGCTTGCAACACGTCAAGCAGATGATATGAGACGTTTGCGGTGGCTTCCTGAGCCGTTTCAAAGTCGATCAATTGCGCAACAAATAGAAAAAAAAAGACTCTTTGTAGCAGTTAATGAAACAGATGGTGTAATCATATCGCTGCGCAATGCGTTTATTGTTGATGATAAGGATGAATTAGACGCGTTGCTTGTCCAGGATTTGCGACATGGTCATGCTCAGCGAGAATTGGATTCACATGGTTTTTTTAATCTAGATGGTGAGTTTTTTTCGCAACGACATGAACACTTTATTTCGACTAAACAAATTTTGTATATGCATGTTGGTTCTGCTTTTACTCATTATACATATCGAGGTAGATGCATAAATGGGCGACTTACGACATATGCTTTTCAACAATTGCATCAAGATGTTCTTGGTAAAATAAAAAATTATAATTACACAACCATAGCCTTGATGTATGGGCTGATTGATGACAATGCATGGCGTACGCGGTATTTAGTTCGACGGTTTCTTCCTTTTGCTCACTCTTTGAGCAAAGATTTGGCTTTTGCGCCCCGTGAGAAACTTTCTTTTTATGCTTATAAAAGAGTGAAGCCAGAATTTACACTTTCTCCTTCCGGCGATCTCATCAGGCTCCCCGATGATCAGTGCGTACCAGTATTGGGCTGCGTGTTGGTCTACGAGTTGGGGAATTGAGTGCTCGTACATTCTTAGATTGCAGCTGTTGTTGATGCTTTACTTTTCCTCGATAAATTCAACTTTCGGTTCATACGTGGCAACAACATCCAGTATTGAATCATCATCTATAAATGAAAAATGTATTGGGGGTACCGAGTCAGAAAAACCGTATGATTCTTCTGATAGCCATTGTAGATATGTTGAATTAATCACTTTGAAAAATGTCCATTCAGCATAAAATTTGGTTTTATAGTGCTCTTCTAGAAAAGTGACAGTGCTTTGCCTGAAGCTTTCATCTGTCTTCCTGTAAGAAAGTAGGTACCCCTCAAATGTTATTTTGATTTTTTTTTCATTAGTGGTACTAGATAGAACTATGAAAAATCCATCAATGGTATCAGAAACTGAGTCTATTTGATATTTGCAGGACAAACCATTAATAGGTTCCCATTTAATCCACTGTTCTGATGTTGCCATTTTTTTCCTTTCGCTTATTAAAGGATTATAAATGCAGTTGCGTTGATAATTTATCAATTAGTATGCCCTAGTTGTGTGGATGCGGCAATACGTGCTGTTGTTGTTTTTAACGTGCTGGACTGGTTGCCGTACGAGCCGCCTGTTGTTTTTGCGTTCTTTGGTGCTTTTGCTTTTTAGAAGATGTTCTAACTATCCTTCGCAGAAAATCTAGGCTAGGCTTGTGGTAAAAAAATAAGGAGTATGTGATGCAAATAAAAGAGCTATGGGAATTTCCTGTTCCGCGAACCGGTGGTTATATAGGAAAAATGCAATTTATTCATAAGAAAACAGAATTGCTTTTGTTGTTTGATTATTTCAACGAACAAGAGGAATGGTTTAATACAGGAATTAAATTCGAATCTCTTTATGCCTATGCCAATGCCTCCGAGATGTTCAGCCATAGTTTACTTTGCTTGGCTGATTGCCACTTATTACTAAATTTTACGCTTGTTGAATTTACAGATTCTCAGTGGCTTAAAGAATTTTCTGCTATAAATCAGGCTTTACCGTTAAGGCATTTGGCCATCGATATAGAGGATTATGGTTTATTCGAGGTGATTGCTGGCCGTTACAAAATATTGGAAACAATACGAGGGCGGTTGCAAAAGTAGTTGGTCATCGTTGCAGTTCTTTTTTTTCGTTTAATCTATTTTGCTAGAAAGGAACCTATGGAGTTTAAAGAGCTTTGGAGGCTACAATCGTCTGCGGAAGGAAAAATTGGATCAGTACAACTTGTTACTGATCCTTCTGGGCCGATCTTAGAGTGTGGTACATGGAAATTGTATACTGTTCAAATATTATTTGATTATATTAATGAAAAAAAAATATATCATGATGAAATACACTTCGATGCTCATCAAGTTTACAAATACACCGCGGAATCATTTATCAAACAACAACATATCCCTCTAAATACCCTTGTTGAATTTACCGGTTCAGCATGGCTCAATAAATTGAAAAAGATCAATGCCGACCTCGCCCTGTCTCACCCTGTCATTATCCGTCATTTTGCCATTTTTTTCAGCGGTTATGGGTTGTATGAAGTTTTTGCTGCTGATTATAAAATTTTAGAATCCCACAAAGGGCAATTGCCAGAATAATCTGCTTGATTAGGTACCAACAATAGCCCTTGTCCGTTATTTTTCATGTAGTAGTTGTGCAGCTCGCGCAGCCTGTTGCTTTTGTGCCCGGCGTTGCTTTTGCT
>CAZBUZ010000126.1:0-3178 GCA_964495205.1 uncultured Pseudomonadota bacterium
GTAGCCTTCAGGCCTCCAGCCGATTCCTCCTTCACCCCAGAGCACATTGGTGTATTCACCATGCTCGGCAAAGTAAGCTTGTTGCGCCGTGTGGAGTGAGGCTAGGTTCATTGCCACTTCCGTTTGTTTTGCCTTTGCTTGATATCTGAAATATTGAGGTATGGAGATCGTGGCAAGAAATGCGACTATCGCAACGACAATCATTAATTCGATCAGCGTAAACGCTTGTTTTCTCATAACACCCTCTTAATTATTGCGATCAGCAATAAGATTTTCCTATAAAATATTTTTGCATACGGTGAAACTTGTGTGCAATGGTATGTATAATTTTGCAAAAAAGAGGGCCCGCAGGGTATTTTTGATTAAAATTATCTGACGACTTGTGTTAAAATATGAAGTTAAACTTTTTTGTTATTTTTTTATGAGGAGTTATTATGAGTTCAAATAAAGCATTAGAGATTGTTGGTCTTGATGTAAAGGTTTTGATAAGCAAATTAACTACCGCATTTGCCGATGAGTGGATGGCGGCTTACCAATATTGGTTGGGAGCTAAATTTGCTCAAGGGCTCCTGAGGTCTGAGGTTGCTGCTGAATTAATGGTGCATTATCAAGAAGAAATGAATCACGCGGCAATGCTTGCCGATCGTATCAATCAGCTTGGTGGTGAATTGCGATTGTTTCCACAAGATTGGCATAAGGTTGGCGGTTGCCATTATGATGCAATAAGTAACGTTAAGATGCTTCCTGTATTACAAGAAAATCTTAAGGGCGAGCAGTGTGCGATACAATTTTACAATGATCTTTTAAAAATGGTTGATGGTAAAGATTTTGTAACCTACAATATCGTTTTAAAGATTCTTGAGGATGAGATTGAACACGAGCAAGATATCTTGCAGTTCTTGGAAGATATTGCTGCTTACACTGCAAAATAATGAGTGAATAAGGAAATTAGAAAGCGAGTCGCTTTTACAAAAGCGTGATTCTTACAAGAATAAGATAGATCCTCGAGGCAAGTTCAAGGATGACAAACTAGGCATTATTATTTCAATTAAGAAGTTTAGCTGTACGGCTTAATTTTTTATGTATATTGCATTATTTGTCATCCTTGGGCTTGGCCCGAGGATCTATCTTTACTTCTTAAAGCCCATAATAAATTCAATAAACAACCTGACGCCAATGCCTGTTGCTCCTTTGCCAAGGTAGTTAATGCCTGGAACTTCCGAGGCGGTGTTGGCAATATCCAAGTGTGCCCAGCGTGTTTTGGCGACGAAGTTTTCAAGAAAGTGTGATGCGGTGACCGTGCCACCGCTGTAAGCTGGTGAACCGGTGTTGGAGATGTCGGCAACGTCTGATTTGATGGCATCTTTAAAATCATCATCCATTGGCAGAAGCCATACTTTTTCGCCGGTTAAAAGACCTGCTTGGTAAAGCGTATCAGCCAGTTCATGGTCGCGTGTCATGAGTCCGGCATAAAAGTGACCAAGGCTGTATTGGCAGGCGCCGGTAAGTGTGGCGATATCAATCATGACGTCTGGCTTGTAAAATTTCTCGGCATAGCAAAGCGCATCGGCCAAGATAAGACGACCTTCTGCATCGGTACTTTTGATCTCAGCGGTCTTGCCATTCATAAAGGTGACGATATCATCTTGACGCGCAGCCTTGCCACTTGGCATATTTTCGACGATTGGTGTAATGGCGATGACATTAACCTTGGGCTTAAGGTGGGCGATTGCATCCATCGTTGCAATGACAGCTGCCGCGCCAGACATATCATACTTCATGCCGGTCATGGCGTTTGAAGGTTTTAAACTGATGCCACCCGTATCAAATGAAATGCCTTTACCGACCAGGGCGATGGTGGGTGCATTTTTTGCTGTTGTTTTGTATTCAAGGACAACAAATTGCCCTTCTTGGTCTGAGCCGGCATCGACTGCGCAAAAACCGCCCATGCCGAGCTTAAGTGCCTCAGCGCGGCCAAATACGGTACTTTTTAGCTTATGCATGCGAGCAATGTCTTGTGCCTGGTTGGCAAGCTCTGTAGGCGTTAGGATATTGGCTGGTAGGTCAGCCCAGTTGCGTGCACGTGATGTTGCCGCACCGATGACAATACCTTCGTTAAGTGCTGCGGTGAGCGCTTTTGACTCGAGTTCGATGTAAAGCGTTCCCTTCCAGCGTTTGTCTTTTTTGTCGCTTTTAAACGTTGAAAATTCATAGTCCGCCATGATGGCAGCAATAGCGACTTGTTTGACGAGTTCTGCTGAGCTGACGTCAAACGGGCTGACGTTTGGCATGCCCATAAGCGCTGAGCCAAGATTGTGCTTTTTGACTATGTGGATAGCCGTGCCGATGCTGCGGCGAAGTGTTTCGCGTTCAACGTGCGGTTGTCCTGTCAGTGCGCCGATGCCTACGAAAATAAATTGTACGAGTGTTTTTTTTCGTGGCGCGGTCAGGACAAAGGATTGTCCTTTTTTTCCTGCGAATAGATGCTTTTTGAGAATTTCTTTGACGTTGGGATAATATTCTTTTTCAATGACATCAAGAGTGGCAAGATCTGATGCTGTTGTAAAATTTTCAGTCATAAAAAAGAGGTAGGCTTCAACTTCGTTGTCTCAGAATTTTTTGTGGGTAGGAGATATGGTTATCATAAGTTTTCCTTTGTTTTTCTAAACGTCTTTATTCCCTCTTGCAGCACCTGCAGCCCAAGTAACGCACACCGCAGCCGCGTTGGGCCAAGGGTGATGCCAATTAACCTAAGCACATCATCTTTTGTAATCGCCATAATTTCATCAGGTGTTTTTCCCTTGCAGTGTTCGATGATTATGTCGGTTGTTGCTTGGCTAATGACGCACCCAGATCCAGAGAACCCAAGTTCATCGATGATGCCATCTTTGATGCGGCCTTCAATGTTGATACGGTCGCCACATGATGGATTGTCTTGTCCGGCGGCGAAGTTTGATGCATGGAGATGCTTTTTATTTTGCGGGTGTTTGAAGTGCTCCATGAGTTCTTCTTGGTATAATTTTTCACTCACGGTTGTTCCTTTAGATTTGTTTTAAAAGTTTGATGCCCTTACTGAGTGCCTCAAGAAAGTGTTGGATATCCTCTGCGCTGTTATAGAGGGCAACGCTTGCCCGTACCAGTGATTCAAAGCCAAGGTGATTGATGAGTGGTTGTGCGC
>CAZBUZ010000127.1:0-3090 GCA_964495205.1 uncultured Pseudomonadota bacterium
TATTTGTTTGGCTTGTACTTATCTGTGGTTAATTTAAATGTCGATACGGCCTAGATCAAGGAAGGAACCGATGGAAAGATTGTACAGGTCTCGGACTGATAGAAAGATTGCTGGTGTTTGTGGTGGGCTGGCGGCCTATTTTGATATTGATCCTGTTATCATCAGATTATGCTGGATCTTTTTTTTCTTTTGGTTTGGCGCAGGCGTGTTCATGTATCTCATTGCTTGGATTGTTATTCATCTAGAGCCTTTGCAAACATCGCGATGAGCTTGTAATTATTTTTAAGGGATGATTTTTTGCGTTATTTTAGGAGGCTTTATGACGAAATGTGTTGGCTGTTGCGGCCTTGATTGTACCAAATGTCCTGCTTATGTTGCATTAAAAAATAACGATGATGCATTGAGGATTAAAACAGCGGCTGAGTGGACGGTAAAATATCATCATCCGTTTACCAAAGAAATGATAAACTGTACTGGATGTGCATCTAAAGAAGAGCCGCATTGTGGGTATTGCGGCATGTGTTCATTACGGGCTTGTGCGCAGGTGAAGAAAATTGCTCGTTGCCGTGCTTGTGGTGAATTTGAGACATGCAAAAAAGTTAAAGCATTTGAACAACAATCTGGGCTTGTGTTGAAGGATCTTCCTTAAGCAGCAAGCAGATTTATTTTTTTACTTGCTTATGGTTGAGTATCCTCGAGGATAAGGCGTTTAGAAAAGGCTCCTCGAGCCTTGCGTTTTTCAAGGCGGATGGTTTCTAGGTCACTCATTGCTACTTGTTTTACCTCACACAATGCATGGATGACTTCCAAAATGTCGGCTAGCTCTTCTTTTTCGTCACTTTCTAAAAATTCAAGAACTTCTTCCTGGAGTTTGTTTTTTAGTAAACTGTAAAACTGTGTTTTGTCGGCGATTGAGACAATCGGTGTTTTGCCGGCTTGCCGCATGATTTCAGGGATATTGTCTCTGACGAGTTTTGCTTTTTTCATTTGAGTTTCCTCTCCATGTGATTAAAAAAAAAGATGAATCCATTTTCCTCGTTGCAAGGTTCTTGAATCATCGCTCAAGATTGTTAGTCTTAGCTTATCGCGGTTTAGGTAAAAAATGTACTGTAGCATCAAGGAGCTTTAATGATAGGGTTTATTGGCGGCGGTAAAATGGCTGAGGCTATCATTCATGGGATTGTAAGCCAAGGCGGAAAAAAGATTTTTGTTGCTGAACGTTTAGAAGAGCGGCGGCAGTTTTTGGCGGCGACCTATGGCGTGGAAATTGCACCGTCAAATAAGGCTTTGGTTGAGGCATGTCGTATCATTATTTTGGCGGTAAAGCCGCAAGACATGGATGTGCTTCTTGATGAAATTGCCGGTGACGTAACAGCAGATAAAATTGTTGTGTCCATTGCTGCAGGTATAACAATAGCCTCTTTTCAACAAAAATTGAAAACGAAGAATCTTGTTCGGGTGATGCCCAATATTCCCGTTATTGTGCAAGAGGGGATGATGGGATTGTCGTGTACTGATCAAATTTCAGCCGCTGATCTTGTCTTGGTTCAAAATCTTTTTGCATCGGTAGGTAAAGTGGTTGTTTTTCCAGAAGAACAGATGAATGCTTTTGCGGCATTAGCTGGTAGTGGCCCCGCATTTATAGCGTTGTTCATGGAGGCTTTGATTGATGCTGGTATGCAGATGGGGTTGGATGAACAGTGTGCGCGCATTTCTGCGATACAAATGCTTATGGGGACGGCAAAGGTATTGAGTGGTGGTATGCTGCCAGAAAAATTACGTTTGATGGTTGCTTCTCCTGGTGGGATGACTGAAGCTGGGCTACGTGTTTTTGAGGCAGAGGGCCAAAAGCGCATAGCGGCTCATGCATTGAAAGCTGCTCAAGCCAGGGGGAATGAGCTTGGCAAATGAACAGCCTGTTGGCACGAAATGTTATCATTTTGTTATAAAATCAATCGTTCCATCACTGGCGAGGATTGCCAGTTCTATGATGTTGAGATCGTTGGTATGCAGCTGCCTATTTAACTCAGAGATGAGCTCGCGTTTGGTAATGAGATGTTGTGTCATGGCGTCCCATTGTATTTTACCATCTCTGGCGAGTATGATAGGAGAACCTTTGACGAACTGTTCAATAAGTGGACAATAACAGGCAAGAGCTGTTATCAACCCATTAAGTAACATTAAGAGTAATATTGTGCCGAGTGTTGGAAGGAAAGCATCAACGTTGAGAATGGCATTGGCAAAAATCGAACCCAACATGATAAAAAGTACCAGGTTAAAAGGGGTACGGATGCCAAAGAATTTTTTATTAAATCGAGCAAGAGTTATACCAAAAAAATAGGCGATAATGCCGCGAATGATCATATAAAAAAGTGTCACAAAGGAAAAGGTCGAGAATCCAGTAGCTTTGTCTATAATTTTAAAGAAATAGGTAAACATGAAAAATATCCCTTTTCGTAACAAGGTTTTAGCTATTTCCCAATGAATCTTAGCATAACGTTTTTATGCCTTGCAAATTGAGTAAAACAAAGTACGTGATTTTTTCTAAAAATCAGTAATGGGCGTACGCCAAACTTGAAAATTCTCGCAGAAATAATTAACAATATTGTTGATTATTTAAAATTTCATGCTGTAAAATAAAATTATAGCTACTGGAATAGGGAACTTTAAAAAATAGTCATAGATTGCTGAAAAAAAAGGAGAAGGAGGGTCTTTTATGATAAGATCAAGAGGAATAGCTATAATTTTTTGCTTGGCTAGTTTGGGTGTTTATTGCATCCAGGCAATGTCGCCCGTTGAAGTTGCTCAGTTGCGAGCTCAGACATTAAGAGCTCAAGCAGAAGCTGCGCGATTAGAAGCTGACGCTTTGCAGGCAGAACTAGAAGCTGCAGAACTGACGGGTGAAATAGCCCCTACGGTTGATGAGCAAGTCCCTGTTGGCGAGGGAATTGATGAGGTTTTGCTTGCTTTTGCCCAAGAGTTTAAAAAATTAACGGGTCAAGAAATAGCATTGGATGCAAAAGTAGCAGAAATTAGAGGAAAGCACGGTTGGTCTGGCCGAGGAGGGATGCGTGGTCGCGGCATGCATGG
>CAZBUZ010000128.1:0-3034 GCA_964495205.1 uncultured Pseudomonadota bacterium
GCTTGGAGACGAGCCGGAAAAATAGATACTGCCAGGATTTAATTAAAAAAGAGCCCCGAATGTAAAAAACATTCGGGGCTCTTTTATTTATTTTATCTATTCGTTTTTATTCAGTTGCTTGGTCTTCTGATGGAAGTTATTTAGCGGCCGGAGGATCTCAACTGTACATCTATAGTTTTAATGGAACAACACTTTCGTCAATTACTTCGCAAAATTACGGTGGCACCATTTATTCAGTTGCATGGTCAGCTGATGATGCTTATATTGCCATAGGAGGGCAAAATCCTACCGCTTTTGGTGGTCAAGCAAATAGTGATGAAATACAAGTTTATGGTTTTAATGGTAGTGCTCTTGCGGCATCGGCATCACAAAACTATGGTAATGCCGTTTATTCCGTTGCATGGACACCCTTGGGGACATTCGATGATTCCTATCTATTAATCGGTGGGAACCAACCTGCATTTTTTGGCGGTGAAGCAAATTCCAATGAGCTACAAATTTACAAATTTGCCGATAACACGCTTACGGCGATAACATCACAAGACTATGGGACAACAATTTATTCTGCCAAGTGGTCTAGTGATGGAGATCATATCGCATTTGGTGGCAGCGAACCGAGCAATGGTAATGAACTTTGGATTAATGCAACAACATATGAAGCTGGCAGTGGCGGTGGTGATGAAGGAGCCTTGAATTCGGTTGAAGCTCCAGCTGAAAATGGTATTATTTTGGGCAATGCTTCGCTCGGAAGTGGCTACGACCTTGATATTCATGTTCTTAGCGGAGCTCGGGTTGAACTTTTTGGTTATATGTTCCATGACCCTGCGTAAAGATGAAAACTGCCAAAATTTGCGTAAATAGTTTACTTTTTGCTGATATTTCATCTGAATCGCCCTCGTTTTTCATGCGAATCGATTGGCTTGCAGACTCCAGGAGATTCTGATATTTATTATGCGCCAGCAGCTTTGGAAGACGATTATAAACATTTTAAAGTTGGTTACTTAGAATTTGCCAACGAGATGGATACACGCGCAATTGCTGAATCTGGTTTTTACACAGCTGTCGCGAGTCAGGTGTTCGCATATCTTGAAGAATAATCCATGTGAAAAAGTATATTGTTAGAGCCGCAGAGGATTACTTCGCGGCTCTTTTTTGATCCTTAATTCCGATGTTTTTTGTTTACCGCCAAAAGAGCATCAAGCACATCTTCAATTTCCTCGGAGCTCAATTCTTTGTCGTTTTTATCATTTAAAAAAATAAGCAGGGTGTTATAAAGCTCATCGAGTGTTGAACAATAATCGTTGTAATCAGAGAGGTCCTGGCTATCAGAGACCGATTCGCAATCGTCATCGTTAGAAGAGTCGTTTTGATTTTCCGTCTCTTCTTCTATAAGAAAAAGTAATTTTTCCACATAGGGTTCTAGTTGTTGTTTAAGGTGATGTCGTTTTTCATAGTTTGTGCGCGTTGGATTTTCTACCTGTAGGAGTTTTTTGTACCGTGAAATAATGGTGGAGAGCCTTGGGCTTTTTATAGCCGTATAACCTATCATGGCATGAAGTGATGCAAAGGCGAGAAAAAAAAAGAATAAAAAAAATGAAATAAAAAACTTATTCATAAGCTAGGGTAACGTAAAAAAAGAAGCCGCATCTGCAACGATGCGGCTTCTTTTAAAATTATAACTCAGGAGTTGTTCCATTTGATTTAGAGAAGTAGCTTTTTGCTATTTCCCATGCTTGGATCCACAGCTCTGCGACATCAACTTGTGGATGATACCCCATATAATAGGCGCAGATACCTGCGGCAAGTACTGCTACGGCGCCCGTTGCCAATTTATGGTGCCAAACCCAGGTGAAAGGAGCTCCGAGAACGCGTAAGCTTTTATAGATGATGCCGTGTTGAACTACTGCTGCTTCTTCTTTGGGTAAAGGGTTTTCTATAGCGGTATTTACAGCAGCTGCGAGGATTTCTGGACTAACGGCTTCCCTTTCTTCGCCGTCACTCACATCGGCTTCGCTTACATCACCCTGGCTTTGTGCTGAGAGGCTTGCATCTGATTTAGACCTATCGCGACCTTCAAATTGGGCTATACGATCGTGGACTGAAACAGGTGCCTTGGCTTCCATCGCAAACGTCTTCGCTGTTATGCCAAAAGTAAACACGACGAGTGAAAGCATGAGTAGTTTCTTCATTACAACTCCTTGCAAAAATAGTTAAAAAAATTATACCTTTCCGAGGTTAACATAACTATTTTTCTTGGCGAGTAAAAAAATACTTTTTACACATTAATTTTTTTTACCATTTTAACAATGCTTTCTGCATCAATGCCCGCGTCCTTAACGAGTTCTTCAGGACTTCCTGATCGTGATATATGAGAGACCGCAAGCGATTCAACTGTGATATTGTGATTAACGAGGGCGCTTGCAACAATTTGTCCTAGTCCGCCTTGTTTGTAATGATCTTCCACCGTAATCACCTTGCTACCTGCTGCTTGTGCGACCGCTAGGATCGTTTTTGTATCAAGCGGTTTGACTGAATAGGCATCGATAATGGCAATTTCGATGTTTTCTTTTTTTAGTATGTCATACGCTTTGAGTGCCTCGTGGACGGTTATCCCAGCCGCAACAATGCAGGCGATATCATGTGCGCTTTGTCGTAAAATTTTGCAGCCACCAATCTTAAAAGTTTCATCATGCTTGTAGAGTATTGGCGTATCAGCACGCGTTGTGCGTAGGTATGAGACTCCTTTGTTGTAGTTTGCGGTTTGCTCAACGAGTTTATACGCAGAAACCCCATCACTTGGATAAAGGACGATTGAGTTGGGGATGGCGGCAAATAGCGCGATATCTTCGAGCGCCATTTGTGATGGCCCGTCTTGGCCGATGGAAACGCCACAGTGCGAACCGCAGAGACGCAATGCGTTGCGGCCAATCCCTGCCATACGGATTTGATCATGAGCTCGTGTGAAGAACGCACCAAAAGTGGCGGCACAAGGGATTTTACCGCGTAGTTCCAGTCCGGTTGCTATGCTGACCAT
>CAZBUZ010000129.1:0-3027 GCA_964495205.1 uncultured Pseudomonadota bacterium
GCATTTGTTATCGATTAAATATTGTGATGTTTGATTTTTTCTGCCGTCATACACCCTTTGCAGTGTTGCAAAAGCGATATTTTGGGTGATGCTTGAAAAGGTTCCGGTTTTATTGTTTTGTATGAGCGGATCTACAGTTGTCAGTTGTTGTGTGTAATCAGTTTGATCGCGAACAGCAATGAGAGAAATCTCCAGTTGGATGTGTCTGAGTAATTGAGCAATGGTGGCTTGTTGATCAGCATTGAGCAGCGGTGTTGTTGTTGATTGTTCTAAAACACTGATTAAAGTAGGGATTCTGGATTTATCCGCATGATTTGTTTGATCCTCTGTTGCACGATTATTAGCAACTTTTTTGAGGTTTTGAAAAAAAACATCTTGCACGACGGGAAGGAACGTTTTTCCGGTGGTTTTGGGTAAGATGTTGCGATTGACAACATTAAGCTGACTTGAGAATCGTTTTTCTGTTGGTAAGTCGATGATGTCTGATTCGATTTGAGCGGTAGATTGCATGTCGAATACGGTGCTCTTCCTATTATCTGCAAGAAGGTTTGATTGATTGGCGGTGATAAAAATTGTATTAAGGGGGCCGGCGTCAAATGCTTCTTCTTTGAAGAATTTTTCACGATTTGCAAAAATACTATTTAACGCATTAAAAAATAATTCCTGAGTTTCTGATGAGAAGGTGCCTGTTTTTTGGGCAACTACGTCTAGATCATATATTTGATCTTCGTAGTCATCAATAGCGGTTGGTGTGCGAGCGGTGATAGCATTGATTTCTGATTGCGTTTCTGTATCAAGACTGGATTGCGGCATGAGATGTGAAAATGATGTTACAAATAATAAACAACATAAAAAGACATATGTTTTATTGCCAAGATTGGTGGCTCTTTCCATATGGGTCCTTCTCCTTTTTTTGGGGATCTTTTTCTATTAATCAAATGTATATATTTTTTTATAGGGATTAATAATCTGCCATAAATATATAGAGATTTTTTTTTATGGTTCAACTAAAAAGTAAAAATGATTAAAATACTTGAATTGAAGGATACTTTTTCATGTAAATAAAATATAAGCTCAAGGGGATCTGCTGATTTCTTGCTTGTATATGTGATGATATTGTATAGTACCGTTATGCGTTTAGCTAAACGTGATGGAATTTCAAAGAGCAGGATTGTTGATTGAGATGGATACTTATGAATGAAAAAACGAAAAGAATAGGTTGGTATTATTTTTTTTGCTGTTTAATATTTGCTGGAGTTTCTCCCGCGCGGACAATGGAACGGTCCTTGCTTGAGTCTCAAAATCAAATGCATCACAGCGGATCTTCCCCTGCTGTGATGTTGCGAGAAGTGGAGGGGCCACGTACTCTTGTTATGCCTGCAGCAGTGATATCGTGCGATATAAGAAACTTTGTGTCTTTATGTGAACAGAACCATGATGATTTGAATGCTGATAAGATGCTTAAGATGCTAAGGTCTTACTATGAGGGAATTGGACGAATATCATTATCTTATCATGGAAGACTTAATACTTTTGTCGGAGATGCTGTTCTTGTCGTTTTTCCTGGCGGGGACGAACAAGCCAATCGTGATGCTTGCACTGCTGCTGTTAGGGCGGCGGAGGCTATTATTGATTTTACGGCGTGTTTTGAGCTTGCGCCGTTTGGGATTTCATCTGATGATGGTCACCTGCATTGTGGTATTGGTATCGCCTTTGGTAACGTGGCGAAGGGAGAGCTTGGTTCTTGTGGTACAATTATGTCAACATTCATTGGTTGCGCAGTAAATCGTGCGAGCCGTATTCAAGAATTCAATAAAAACCCAGAAGTCATTTCTCTTTTGAGTAAAAATATTATTATATCTCAAGATGTTCATCGTTTGCTTTCTGTGGAATTGCAACCTCACTTTATCTGTTTGGGGGAGCGTAATCTTCGAGGTGTTCCTCGTCCTATTGCGCTTTTCGGTTTACATTAATTGTTAAGCGTTATTGGGGCATAGAGAGTTCTCTTGATGAGAATTCATTCATTGATATACTTTTCTTGTATAATGCGTAACGGTTGATAGACGAGCGTTTACTCAAAAATACTGGGAGATTACTATGTCCGGGCATTCCAAGTGGGCTACGATTAAGCATAAAAAAGCTAAAGAAGATGCAAAGCGTGGTAAAGTTTTTACTAAATTGATTCGTGAAATAACGGTGGCGGCTCGTGAGGGTGGTGGCGATCTCAATGGTAATGCGAAGTTGCGTTTGATTGTTGAAAAGGCTAAATCGGTTAATATGCCGCAGGACAATATTGCTCGTGCGATTAAAAAAGGTTCTGGTGAATTGGAGGGTGGTGCCCACTATGAAGCCTCGACCTATGAAGGATATGGTCCTTTTGGTGTTGCGGTGATGGTTGAAACGTTGAGCGACAACAAAAATCGTACTGTATCAGACCTGCGTCATTTGTTTACAAAGGTTGGTGGAAACTTGGCGGAAAATGGTGCGGTTTCTTGGATGTTCGAACGCAAAGGGGTGGTGCGTGCAACGGGGCCATTAAATGAAGACCAGTTGCTTGAGAAGTTGCTTGAGAAGTTGCTTGATTATAACGTTGATGATATTCGTTGTGATGACGGTATCTTTACCGTAACTTGTTCGCCTCAGGCGCTTGATGCGGTTAAAAAAGCATTAGAAGCAGAAAACTTTAAAATAGAGGAAGCGCAACTTGAGTGGGTAGCAAAAAACACCGTTGCTCTTGATGATCAGACCAAAGAAGAGGCGGTGTATAAATTTTTGGAAGCGCTTGACGATCTTGATGATGTGCAAAATGTATTTGCTAACTTGGATGCAGCGTAAAAAAAAGAGAGAGGGACTATGCTATTAAGTATGACGGGTTTTGGCAGTGGAACAATAGCGATTAACACTCGTTCGGGTAAATTGTCGTTAGTTGTTGAGATGAAAACGATAAATTCCCGATATTTTGAAGCAACATGCAAGTTGCCCATGTCACTGAGTTCTTTAGAGGTTAAAATTATCAATCTCTTGCAA
>CAZBUZ010000130.1:0-3011 GCA_964495205.1 uncultured Pseudomonadota bacterium
GTTGATGAGGTTGATGCTGTTTTTGATAAGGTGCGGTTTGCATTGGAGGATCAGGAGCGCTTCTTTTTTGTGCTTGAAAAAACACAAGCATTGAATGCGGCTACGGCAAATCGTTTGCTTAAAGTTCTTGAAGAACCGCCGCTTGGTTATGTTTTTATTTTATTAACGACCAATAAAAATGCGATGTTGCCAACGATTCTTTCTCGTTCTCATATCATTAGCTTGGGTGGTGCACAGCAAGCCCATGCGCTCCATCCTCTTGCTGATTATTTGCTCAAGGCTGACAGGCTTGATGATCCGTTTGGCTTTGAGCAAGAGCTTAAGAAATATAAGCTTTCTGAGCGCGAAGCGGTGCAGCTGTGCTTTGACATGTTGGAGTATCTGACGCGGAAACGGGCTCAATCACATGGAGAAGATGTTTATAGTACTAAGGTTTTTGCTGTGATTAAAGAGAGCTTGTGCAATCCGCCCGGATCAGGGAGCGCCGATTTCTTTTTAAAGGCGTTATTCTTAAAGTTGTTAGGGGGGTGATAAGTCAGGACCTTACGGCATGGCAGAAGTTGTGATAGAATTCGATGAGATTTTTTTTGTTTGTATAAGTTTTGCCTAATTTGTCATCCCGTGCACCGCCACGGGATCCATCTTTGTAATGGGTTTTGCAGTATGAAAACGTATGCTGTCTACATAATTGCGAATAAACGGCTAGGAACAATTTACACTGGCGTTACAAGTAATTTAAAACGCCGCATGATTGAACATAGACTTGGGTTTGTAGAAGGATTTACACAAAAATATGATGTTAAAAAATTAGTGTGGTTTGAACAATATGGATGCGTTTATAAGGCCATATGGCGAGAAAAGCAACTTAAAAAATTGGAAGCGCATGTGGAAAATCGATCTTATAGAAGAGCAAAATCCAGAATGGAATGACTTGTATGAATCAATCTTTGGTCCAGAAAAAGAATAAAGATGGATCCCGTGGCGGTGCACGGGATGACAAATTAGGCAGAAATTATATCAACAACTCTTGTTATTCCATCTATCGCCACGGGATCCATCTTTTGGATGCTTACAAAAAAATAAGCGTTACTTTTTATCGAATTTTGACATCAATTCTGTCACGTTGTACAGTCGTGGAAGTAGACTGATGGCTTGGGCTGCTAAGATAAAAAACTATCTTCTTAATTTTATCCAAAGCCAGCTTATTGTTTCTCTGGTTGCTGTACCCATTTTGGTTAACTGGGGTCTTTCTTTTTCGGTGATGACTTTTGTCGGTAATCTCTTGTTTGCGCCTATTTTGACGTTGTTTCTTATGCTGAGCACGCTTGTTTTTTTTACGCAACTTTTCCATATTCCCAATCACTGGCTTATCGTTATTCTCGATCAATTTGCTCAGCAGTGGGATCGGGTTCTGGCGTGCGGTAGCGCTAGCTGGCTGATTGAATTTTGCCGGCCACCGCTGGTATTTCTTCTTGCCATTCCTAGCGTGACTTTTGTTGCGCTGTCTCTTGGGCGGTTTAAGAATGCTGGTATGCGTGCGAGTGTTTTAGCTGGAGTGCTGGCAGCAAGCTTATTGGGCTTATGGTTTTTTTCGCTTGTTGACATGCGTTATGCTGAAGCTCCTATTGCGTCAGAGTCGCGCATTGTTGCTGCCGACGCCTCCTTAACCACGATGCATCAAGGAGCTTCTATTTCGGTGCAAGCGTTAAGTGATGATCTTTTGCGAGGTTTGGAGATCCGGAATGGTGCCGATGGGCGTTTGATTGTAGTTGATGATGGTTTTTTTAGTCGTCGATCATCGCCAGAAAAGACGGTGGAATTTGAACTAAAGCCTTATTTGGTGAAAAAATTTGGCAAGGTTCATATCGAAAATATCATTGTTAAGCGGCCAGGCATGCGAACCTTGACGGCAGCTAAAGAAGTGTGTCAGGTGTTTCGTGTTGATAAGGTGACTGTTCCTTTTTTCAAAAAATCGTTAAGCAAAAGTGGTTGGCGAGCCTTTTTCGAGCTAAAAAGGTTTTTAGAGGAAAAAGGAATAGCGTTTAGTCGTGAGAGCTTATCAGTTGATGTAAAGTGTTTTCAAACGAAACACCCTCAAAAACAAAA
This sequence comes from uncultured Pseudomonadota bacterium, assembly GCA_964495205.1. Taxonomy (GTDB): domain Bacteria; phylum Babelota; class Babeliae; order Babelales; family RVW-14; genus GWF2-38-10. The sequence continues at coordinate 2,107 of CAZBUZ010000130.1, forward strand.
TCATAAGTCCCAAAGCATAACGGAAGATTAAGCTTGTGTTGCTTGGCAAAACCCTTCATTGCCTGGAGGGTGCCGATGCCTTCTGGTAGGACTGGATATTGCTCTGAAAGCGTTGTAAGAGTTGTTCCTTGCCCAAGCTGTTGCCCAATTTTAAAATTTCTGCTGGCTGATCCGGTACAGCAGAGCATGAGATCGCCAAGTCCCGCAAGGCCATACGCTGTTTCTGCTTGTCCGCCAAAGGCTATGTTTATGTGTGCTAGCTCTGATAACGCCAGGGTGAGAAGGTAGGCTCGCGTATTTTCTTGGTACCCTGCTCCTTGGGCGATACCAAGGGCTATTGCCATGACGTTTTTAAGTGCGCCACAGACTTGGGTGCCGATGGTATCTTTCGTTGGGTAAACTTTAAAATAGCGGTTATTGAGCAGCGTGGCCAGCTCAGTTTTTATCATAGGTTCATTTGAGGCAAGTGTTGTTGCCGTTGGTACCTTTTGAGCCAGCTCATGTGCAAAGTTAGGCCCACTGAGCACGGCATAGGAAATCGTTTTGCCGATTGCTTGTTCAATGAGTGAGCTTGGAAGAGCTAGTGTTTCTGCCTCGATGCCCTTGCTTAAAATGACAAGGCGCTGATGTGGCGTTATCCATTCCTTGGCTTGTCCAAAAACTGAACCTAATGCCTTGACGGGAACGGCTTCAAAGAGCCACTGACTTGACTGGATGGCTATCTGTAGATTATTGGTTGCATTGATTGTTGGTGGGAGTGTGACACCTGGTAAATAGCGTGTGTTGAGATGATTGTTGTTGACATCATCAGCAACTTCTTGTTCATAACACCAAAGTGTGACATTGTTGCCATTATTCGCGAGTAACGTGGCTATGGCTGTTCCCCACGCTCCGGCGCCAAGAAT
>CAZBUZ010000131.1:0-2398 GCA_964495205.1 uncultured Pseudomonadota bacterium
TTGGCGTCCCCAAGGGGATTCGAACCCCTGTTACCAGAATGAAAATCTGGTGTCCTAGACCAGGCTAGACGATGGGGACGCATCATTTTTTAGAATGAGCCGCGTTGGAATCGAACCAACGACCCACAGCTTAAAAGGCTGTTGCTCTACCGACTGAGCTAGCGGCTCGGTGATTTCATGTGAATATGCAAGAAATCTACAGAATAGCGCTCTTCTTGTCAAGTAAAACAAGTAAAAATCAGCTAATTTCACTTCAGCCCAAAAACCGGCTGCAAATAAAGCAATAAATCAAAACCCCCAAAATATCCATTAACGTAGCCAAAAACGGTGTTGCAGAGTGGGCTGGGTCAATACCAAGACGCTCGAGTACAATAGGAATAAGCGCACCCATGAGCATCGATGTCACCACGATTAAAAAAAGTGAAAAACTAATCACAAGCGAATAAAACATGGTGTGCGCGGTAAACCATACCCGCACAAAACTGACCATGCCCAAAATCACCGCCATAACCAATGAAAGGCTAAACTCACGCAGCAACATTTTAATCCCATTCTGCCGCGTAATTTCTTTGGTCGTCAAACCACGGATAACAAGCGTTGCTGACTGATTGCCGGCATTGCCACCCGTCCCAACAAGCATCGTCAAAAACAATGTTATAATCGCGTATTGATTCAACAAAGAACTGTAGTTTGCGAGAATAAGGCTCGAAAAACTCTGCAACAGGAGCAAGCCAATAAGCCACGGCAGACGCTGCCTCATTAAAATCCACCAAGGGGTTGCAAAATAGCTGTACTCCATGGGAGACAAACCAGACATTTTATAAACGTCTTCGCTGCCTTCTTCCTTGATGATCTCGTATACATCATCAGCCGTAATCACCCCCAGAAAATGATGTTCTTTGTCCACCACGGGAGCCGAGACCAACCCGTAGTGCTCCATCTGGTTGACGATGTCTTCCTGGTCTTCATCGACGTACACGAGCAATTCATTTTTTTCCATGATTTTAGCCAACAAAATATCTGGTTTGCTGAGCACCAACTTATCAAGCGTAATAAATCCGACCACAATATTATCAACATTCGTCACATAAATGCGGTGCATAATTTCTTTTTTTGTACTCAGTCGCTGTAATAGCTCAATACTCCGCCTTACCGTAAAATTATCATGGAGTGTAACAACGTCACTCCGCATACGGCCACCAGCAGACGAAGGGTCAAAGCTTAATAACGATATAATTTGATTGCGCTGCTTGGCATGCAGCAATTTAAGGTATTTTTCAAGATCTTCATCTGAGAGATAGTCAAACAAATCGGTCAATGCATCGGCAGGGATAGCTTTCAAAATAACCGTTGCAGCATCGCTATCAAGGTTAACAAGAAGATTTGCCTGAACTTCCTCTGGTATTTTTTCAAAAACCTTAACCGCAAAATCCATAGGAAGCTTTTTAAACAAGGCAAGCTGATAAGCAAAGCTCAATTGACTGATCAGCATGGCAATATCTGCCGGATGCTGTTGCAATAATATGTACCACAAGTCTTTTCCAAGACCCGAGTCTTCATGAATAATCGTCTCGATGTTGTTTTCTATCTGAAGAAGTATTTTTTTTATCAGTAGCACGATTACCCTTCCCGATAAAACACCGGTTTATCAACGAACCTCATTGACTTTATTCTACTAGAAAATATACTAAATAAAAAATGGTTCATTATAATATCGATATTTTAGCCTAATTCCAACCATTACCATGAATCTTAAAACAGAAATCTTTACCTGTCCACCTGAACAAGCCGGAACTCGTCTTGATAAATTTCTTTTCGAGCACATGCCGGATCTCTCTCGCACGTACTTTCACGATCTTATCAAAGCAGGATATGTGACCATCAATGAAAAAAAAATCGAGAAACCAAGTTACCCACTAAAAGCACATGACACTATCTCACTTACCATTCCACCAGCAAAACAGTATGACCTCACACCCCATCCAGTCGATTTTGATATCATTGACGCACAAGAAGACTTTATAGTCATCAACAAACCAGCCGGACTCGTCGTCCACGCAGGAGAAAGCAACAAAGACGAAATCTCGCTCGTTAACGGACTTCTGTATTATTTTAAAGACTTAAATAAACTCATTACTGAAGACGACGCATACCGCCCAGGCATCATCCACCGAATCGACCGCGACACCTCGGGTATTTTGCTTGTTGCCCGCACACACAAGGGACAAATCGCATTTGGCAAAATGTTTCATGATCGCCAGATCCACAAAACGTATCTTGCGGTCGTAGCCGGACATCCACCCCAAGAAGGACGCATCACATTTCCCATTGGCCGCGATCCCAAAGAACGACACAAAATGTCCCATGCAGGCATCAACAGCCGCGAGGCGCTAACCAT
>CAZBUZ010000131.1:2408-3001 GCA_964495205.1 uncultured Pseudomonadota bacterium
TGAATTTGCCTCGCTGGTGAAGTTGAGATTACTTACCGGACGCACTCATCAAATTCGCGTGCATTTTGCAGCGCTCGGGCATCCAATTGTCGGCGATCAAACCTATGGAAAGAAAACACATCTTATCACCCGTCAAGCTCTCCACGCATGGCAGGTAGCATTTACATACCAAGGCAATAACTTCAATTATTCGGTAGCACTCCCGCAAGACATACGCCTCCTCATCGCCAATATAAAATAATCGGTGCTTTTATTTGACAATTGGCTGAATGAGCGTATACTAAAAACATCTTTAAAAATCAGCAAAAATCAATGACGCGGGGTAGAGCAGCCTGGTAGCTCGTTGGGCTCATAACCCAAAGGTCGCTGGTTCAAATCCAGCCCCCGCAACCAATTCCAACTCAATTCCCCCAAATAACTATGGAGAACAATATCCCCAAAATACTCTTTATATTTTTGTGTACCGGTATGATCGCGCTGTGGTCCCATTCTGTTCGTCGCCAGCCCGATGAAATTCAGCTTTTAATACAACGCAAGGAAAAATCATCCAAGGAATCGTTCTTCATGCGCTTCATCAAACACCCAACACAAGT
>CAZBUZ010000132.1:0-2985 GCA_964495205.1 uncultured Pseudomonadota bacterium
AACCAAAACCCACGTGTGCGGCCGATGTTTAAGTTGACAAAGTGATCGTCTACCGGCGACCTCATCCGGCTCCCAGATGATCAGCGTGTACCAGTATTGGGCTGCGTGTTGGTCTATGAGCTGGGGAATTGAGAGCTTGAGGGTTGCTTAGATTTTGTTGATGTTATCGATGATTTATTTAAATTTTTTGTATATGATCAGCCCTAGAACGCGTAGCTTGGTGATAATTACAAAAAGGAGAGAGATGAGGTTTTTAACCTATTGGTCAGCGTCAGTCAATATGCTTCGCTGGATGAAGCTTAAAATACTCATTCGAGATTCAATTAGAACTTTTGGCAAATCGTTTTTTTTAATCTGTAAGTACTTTTGGTGGTTAATTGCATTAAACATAGGCTTAAACTTGTATTTCCATGATGGATTATCATGTCCTCCCCAAAAGACAGCTGAGTATAGCACCCTGAATGCCATTATGAATATTATTAGTCATCATGGTTTTATTTTTAATTTTATTTTTTTTAACATTTGTATATGGCTTTGCCTATTCATTTTTTTCCCTATTGTTTTGATGCCTTTTGTTTGCTCTCTTACCACTCGCTCAACGGTCGAAACAAAAAACTTCTCCTACTATCTGAAATATGCAAATAGGTTTTGGATATATTTTATGTATATGATGTCGGTTATTACAGCAACGTTAGTCTTGAAATATTACACGCATATTAATCTGAATCTTATTTATCTCATGCTTGTGCCGTTGCTATTATCATTGGATTTTGGCGTGTTCTTTTTCCTGGACTCAAAAGAGCAAAAGATTATTGCATCGATAAAACATGGATTTTTATTGATCTTTTATTTTTTCCCGTTGTGTGTGATTCTTTATACACCCATAATTGTTAACTATTTATTGACTGCTTTTGTCAATCGGCAACAATTTTTTATTACTCAGCTTTTTTTTAGGCAGTTAACTGTTGTTGTTTTAGAGAATTTGTTTTATTTGATTTTGGTTTTGATATACCTAGCTTCTGCGGCAACTCTCTATACCAAAATAAGAAATAAATATCCTGAATTATTTTAAATTCTTGATGACAAGCGTTCTCTTTTTTGACTTTATTTTTTTCTCTTTTAGAATAAACCAGTTAAAAAATTGCATTGGATTGTATTAGCTATTAATAGAAATAGCAATAAACACTTTCTGAAGGGTTGTTATGAAAAAAATAAAGGCATTATGTTTTGCGTTTGTGGCATGTTTGGTGGGTAGTGTTGTTGCGATGCTCCCTAATCCACAAGAACAAGTGCTAGACCAGGACTTGCAGAGTTTTATTCGTTATAGTCAAAACGGCTATGAATGTGGAGTACGAGATGAGAGCTGCGAGTTTGTTTGGCAAGAACCGGCCTTGCCGAGCCATGATGTAGATGAAGTTTATCAAGCATTTCTCGATTGCGACTATCAAGGGCAATGTAATTTTTTGCTTGACTTGAAGACCCATTTGCTGGAGATTGGCGACCAACTAAGAGAGCGTAACTGTTCTGAGGCTAAATGCAAAGTGTTACAGTGGAGTTTGTCTGCTATTGATAGACTTATGTGCGAGTGCTCTTCTAAGGCTGGTCAGGTTGTTTCTTTTTCCCCATTATCTCAGGTGGTATTATATTTTTTAGCTATTATGTGAGTATCGATCAAATCTCTGGCAATTGAGTTCAATAGTTGCTGTGGCGAGCAATTTTGTAAAGGATAAACCCCATTCGCAAACTACCTTTTTTTTCGCTACACTTTCCCCGTCCTCAGGTTGGGCTTAGGATATGGTGAGATTAGTGTGTTTGATGGGAAAGTGTGTTACTTGTGAAAAAAACTCAAAAAGAAATCAAAAAAGTTCTTATTGCCAATCGGTCTGAAATTGCGTTGCGCATTCAGCAAGCTTGTCGGGCTCTTGGCTTTAAAGCCATAGCGGTCTATGCGCCAGAAGATGCGTGTTCGCGGTATGTGCATTCTGCTGATGAGGCATATGCCTTATCAGGCTGCGGCAGTATGGCTTACATGGCTCAAGATGAAATTATTGCCATTGCTCATAAAGCGGGTGCAGATGCGATTCATCCCGGTTATGGATTTTTATCAGAAAATGCGTTATTTGCACGTAAGGTGTTGGATGCCGGCTTGGTGTGGGTTGGTCCACATCCAGATTGCATGGAGCTGATGAGTTGCAAAATCCAAGCCCGCAAATTAGCATCAACAGCTGGAGTTCCTGTTGTTCCTGGAGCGTTTATTTCTCTAAACTGTGTAGATAACCGCGATCAGGCGCAGGAGGCGGCTGGGGTTATCGGGTTTCCTGTTATCATAAAAGACCCCTTGGCTGGCGGTGGTAAAGCGATGCGCAAGGTTCATGACCAAGGAGAGCTTGCTGAAGCGTGGCGTGCGGTGGCCGCAGAGGCGAGCCGTATGACCGGAGCCTCTGATTTGCTGATTGAAAAGTATTTGCCACAGGGGCGGCATGTTGAAGTACAGGTTGCTGGTGATGGTGTGGTAGCGATTCATCTTTTTGAGCGGGAATGCTCCATTCAGCGGCGGCATCAAAAAATTATTGAAGAGGCGCCGTGCTTGTTTGTGCCGCAACTAATACTTGATCGTATGTATGAGGCAGCGCTTGCGCTTGTGCGTGCGGTTAATTACGATAGTATCGGTACGGTTGAGTTCATGGTGATGCCCGATGGTCAGTTTTATTTTCTTGAAATGAACACGCGCTTGCAGGTTGAGCATTCAATTACTGAGATGACCACAGGTGTTGATTTGGTTGTGCTGCAATTTCAGCTTGCTCAGCGTGGTGTGTTGCCTTATGCGCAAGACGATATTAAACGAACCGGGCATGCCATTGAGTGTCGCGTGTATGCCGAAGATCCGGCCAATAATTTTATGCCATCGACGGGTATCATAACCCATTTGCAAATGCCTCGCTGTTCGTGGATGCGCCATGATTATGATCTTGAAGTTTTTAAAGA
>CAZBUZ010000133.1:0-2905 GCA_964495205.1 uncultured Pseudomonadota bacterium
ATAATTCCCTCGCACGTGAATCCGAGTTCTTGCATGCCTGTTTTTATTTTTTCAATAACTTTTTGATGGACTTTTTCATCTTTAACGATTCCTCCGCGCCTGATGTCTTGTCGTTCGGCTTCAAACTGGGGCTTTATAAGCGCAATAACACAACCTTCTGGTTTAAGAAGATTCAAAATCGTTGGCATAACCTTAAGAAGCGAAATAAATGAAAGGTCGAGCGTGACAAGGTCGATTTGCTCCGGGAGGCGGTCAAGGTAACGGAGATTAGTTTTTTCAAGAATAACGACGCGTGGATCTTGGCGTATTTTTTCATGAACTTGGCCATAGCCGACATCAACGCCGTAGACCTTTTTTACGCCATGTTGTAGAAGGCAATCGGTAAAGCCGCCGGTTGAAATGCCGGCATCGAGGGCAACCATATCGGTTGTATCATGCTTAAAATGTTCGAGGGCGGCTTCAAGTTTAAAGCCGCCACGGCTTACGTATTTTGGTTCTTCGATATCAAAGGAGATATCATCATCTTCGGTGACTTGTGTTCCGGGCTTGGTAATAGTTTGTCCGTTGATTTGTGCTCGCCCTTGCATGATAAATCCTTGCAGCTGATTGCGTGATAGCTGTGGGTAGCGTTCGGCGAGTAGGTGATCAAGGCGTTGCTTAATTTTCATGCAATTTCATCAATGAGTTTAGATTTTTTGAAGAAGAAACGATTAACCAAAGCGTCTTCTTCTTTTACAATCTTATCCACGGAAAGAACGCAGTAAAACTTATCATCGGTACGAATGGTTAGATATCGTGATTTTTTGCTCTTTTTAATAGCTTCTCTGAATTCTTTAAGCGTTGTTACGGGGGTATCATTTACTTCGGTGATGATTTCGCCACGCTGTAAAATTTGTGCTTTGTAGGCTTGTGAATTTGGTAATACATGGGTGATAACAATTGCTGGTTCCTGTTGTTGCTCAATTTTACCAAAACGAGCGAGTTCCGAGGCTCGTTCTGGTACGCGTGGTATAAGCAGCCCGATATGATTGAGGTTGAGTGGCATAACGACGATGCCTCCCAGCACTTCATAGTCAGTTGCTTCAGGCTCGAATTCAGGATAAATGGCTCGTATTTTGGGTAGGTACTTGTGCTCAAGTTTAAAGTTGAAGATCTTGCGTGTTCCTTTGCGGAAGACGACCAAGTTTACATCGTCGCCTACTTTGAGTCGGTTGAGTACTTCAAGCAAGTTAACCTTGTCTTCGCTCCATGGAACATTGACGTCGCCGTACATATCCACGCGCAGGCCGTTGATTTCGTAAAGCATATCATTTTCTTGAATGCCAACACTTTTGAGTAATGTGTTATCAAAGACTTTTGCGATAAACCAGCCACCATCGCCTGGATTGCCCAAATACGTAACCATTTCAGATGATGCGATAGTGAAGAGGCATCCAAGAGTTGGACGACGAAGCAACTTGACCTTGTACAGATCTTTGAGTGCATTTTTTACTTCATCAATTGGGATAATGTAGCCGACGTTTTGTGCTTCTATGACGCCGCGAGAGTTGATGCCAATGACTTCTCCATTGGTATTCAATGCTGGGCCTCCTGAATTTCCAGGATTGATCGGTGCCGTTATTTGGATGTAGCCAAAATGACCAAGCCGTTCGCGGCCGCTGACAATACCGAGCGTGCTTTTAAGGCGCGTTTGCCCCAAGGGATAACCAAGCGCCAAAACTTCTTGTGAACGAAGAATTTTATCCGAGTCTCCTAGTTTAAGATAAGGGATTTTGCCAAGTCCTTTGAGAATTTTTTCTTTTGCTTCTTTGGTAAGGGTAAGAAGAGCAATATCTCTTTCTGGGCTTACCCCGATGATCTTGGCATCGAATTGTTCATGGCCAAAGGTTGGAATTTGAATTTGAATGCCACTTGCCTGGGCAACAACATGGTAGTTTGTTATGATATCGCCGTTTTCATTTATAAAAAAACCGCTGCCACGACCTTCACTTTGATCGGGTGTTTTATAAGGTTCAAGCCAGTTGAATTCGCATGCTTGGGCAAAAACCTGCACAACGGTGTCTTTAACTTGGCGTTGAACATCAAGCCAATTGCTTGGTTGATTAGTCTTGACGGGAGTTGTTGTTGATGATGCTGTTTGTTTTGCTTGTGCGATTTTTTCTTTTTGAGTTGATTTTTGATATGCCTGGTATGCGTGTTTTTGTTGAAAAAGATTGTAAAATGCATAAATAGATACGGCAGTTAAACAGAAAAATAAAATATTCATTATTTTTTTAAAGGTATTCATTTCGTAGGATCCTTTTTTAGATAGAACTGATTAATACCATGTTTAGTCTAACCAAAACAAAAAAAAAGGCGATTGCGGACCAAGAATTTTCTGTTTTCTTGACGAAAAGAATCAGCGGGGCATGCTCCACCGCCGTAGAATTGCAATTCGAATATTTTCTGCGATTGCAAAGAAAAAGTATCCCCCAAGCATGATGAGGCCAACTTTTATGCAACCAAAGATCATCAAAAAAGCGATAGCAAGCATGACGCCAAGAGCATACCAACCTTTTTTTAGGTGTTTGAGCGTGGGAAATTTAATCCTGCTTACCATTAAGATGCTGAGCAATATGACGGTACCGAGTAAAAGCCAGGTGGTTGAACGGGTGAATAGCGCGTCTTGATAGTTGAGGAAGATAACGAGCAACGTGGTTGCAGCCATAGTCGTGGGCAGTCCTAAGAAATAAACAGTTTGAGCATCATGCGTGATGTTAAAGCGAGCCAACCGTAGGATTCCCGTTAATGCAAAAAAAGCACATGCGAAAAACCCAAGCAGGCCAAATGATTCAAGGCTCCAAAAATACATGAGAAATGCTGGACCGACACAGAATGAGAGCGCATCGCAAAGCGAATCGAGTTG
>CAZBUZ010000134.1:0-2904 GCA_964495205.1 uncultured Pseudomonadota bacterium
TGGCGAGCGTCCTTCGATGCGGTGCAGAATCTTAATCCGCCGTTCGCCCTGAGCGTAGTCGAATGGGTGCGAACGGCGCACCTTACTCAGGATGTACGATCGAATGGGTACGAACGCCTTTTAAAAACAATATGCATACCTTTTCTGTTTACATTCTTAAGTGTAATGATAATTCGTATTATACCGGACACACAGATAATCTCGAGCTATTGCGATATTTATCTGAAAGAATTTTGAATCGTTTGATTCTACCAATCACATGTTCATTAGACCTCTTGCATAACTAACTTTTTAAGCGTTCGCACCCATTCGACTTCGCCCTAAGAAGGGCTTTGCTTCCTTCGACTCCGCTCAGGATGCGCGAGGCGAACGAATCATAAAACACTCGTTCGTGGTGAGCCCCTTCGACTTGCTTCGCTCGCTCAGGACTAAAGGCGCTTCGGTCGATGGGGCCTGTGCTGAGCATCGGAGTGGCCTCATAGAGGGATTTACTAAAAAATATGACATTAAACAATTGGTATGGTTTGAACAAATACGCCTGTGTTTATAAGGCAATATGGCGTGAGAAACAACTCAAAAATTGGCGACGAAAATGGAAAGTCGATTTAATTGAGGAGCGCAACCCAGCATGGAACGATTTATATGAAATAACATTTGGATTAAAATAAAGATAAAAGATGGATCCCGGCGCGGTGGCCGGGATGACAAATGAGGCATTATAAAAGGTTTTATAAAAAAGTAAGGAATGCCGAGGTCCCACCATTTCAACATAAATTTATACGGTCTTTGCTGGCCATCGAAAGTGCCGAACCAGGGTTGTTTATAGTATGCGAGATTTTGATAGAATTTATTTTTGCGCTGAGGTTGAGGTAAGACTTAAACTTTGAGCCTCTCTGAGGTTTTTTAGTTGAGCGGCGACTTCGGCTTCAACGGTTTTGCTGACCTTTTCTTTAATTTTTTCATCAAGTACTTTGGTGCTTTTATCTTGTTCAAATTGGGCGAGCTTTTTTTGAAGTGTGCGTCTTTCTTGCGAGCGTTGCGTGATTCGTTCTTGTTCGGATGCAAGTTGTTTGTGTGTTTTCTCGAGTTCTTTGAAGGTGATGTCGAATTTTTGTTTTGCGGTAGCAAGTTCAGATTTGAGTTTTTTGTTTTCAGCTGCAAGTTTTTGGTACGAGCTGCTTGTATTGTTGATCTGCGCAAAAAGATCATTTTTTCTTTGATGGAGATTTTTGGTGACATTGTACATTTTGTCAACTTGATCAAGTAGGGTGTATACGCGGTGTTGTGTTCCGGCAAAGTCTTTGCGGATGCCAATGAGTTCATTGGTCATTTGTTTGTAGAGCGAGTGGATTTGTTCTTGCGTGCCGGATCGTGGCATATTGGCATTTATAGCCAGAGGAGAAAGAGTGAGCAACCCAAACATGGTTGTCCCGGCGATGGGCTGAAGCCAGGTGTATTTATTCATTATTTTTTTCATAACAAGCGCTCCTTTTTTATCGTCCTTTTATTTGTCAGGCGTTTCTTATTACTATAAAATGAGATGATCTAATGTCAAAGAATCTTGAAAGTTAGAGAGGGAGAGGCTAGTGAAGAGGACATTGTCGTTAAGATTGTGTTTGCTTGGTGTTGTATTTTTTTCGTATGCATGTGCGTCAACCGATGCGCTTTTTTCTCCTGATGATCGTCCCAAAAATAAATTGATTGAGTATATTTCTGCAGCCAAGAAAAAGGTGTATGCTGCCGTGTACATGCTGACTGATAAGGATATCACACAAGCGCTTATCGAGGCAAAGCAGCGAGGTGTTGATGTGCGGATGGTGGTTGATCCGATTTCAGTGGAAAATCATTATGCTCAGGGAGCAGCCATGCTCCATCAAAGTAAGGTGCCGGTATTTGTTTTTCAAACCAAGCAACACATGTCAGGCAACGTGCAAGCGCGTACCTTTGCGCCACTTATGCACAATAAGTTTGCGGTTATTGATGGTTTGGTATGGACAGGATCATTTAATTGGACATTGAGTGCCAACAGTCGTAACCATGAAAATGTAATTATTACGAATGATAAAAATGTTTGTCAGAAATATGAAAAACAATTTGCGCTGATCGTACAACGTTGTCAGCCTATGACAGAATTTCGTCAACCAAAACGATCTATGCGTTCAGCGTGGTCACTTAAGAAAATACGTCAATTATTGCGAAAGATGATGCAGTAGGGTTATTGCAGTTCTTTTCATTACTACGCTCCTTTAACTTTTTCATTACTAATTTTCATCGTAGTCTTCTTTGGCAAAAGATCAAGATTTTTTTTGAGATTCACGTGGTTGCCGTTGATTTTTTTGCAACTTCCTTGACGCTTTATGCGAGGTGATGGTATAACACAGGAATGCTTTGAAAAGAGTTATACCAAGATGGATCCTGAACTTGTTTCAGGATCCATCATCAAAAACATACAAAGGTTAAGAAATTAAGAAGTTATAAAGTTTTAAAAAAAGGGAGAAAGAATGCCTCACATCTTTTTCAGAAAAAAACCAAGCCCAATATTTTTATGCTTTGCTTTTTTGTTGGCTTTCGCCGCCTCTCGTTTGGCTGCTACGCCGATGAACAATATCACTGATACGCAAATCTTTCACACCATCCAAGGCACCGATAAATTTTATACCAAAAAACAAAAAGGCGAGCTTCGCCTCCACCTTTCCCCCTTCTATCAACACGCTGGCCACGCGCGTAACGATAAGGGGCGCAAGGTGCCTCTTGGCGAGCGTGTGGGGCAGTGGAACATGAGTGGGTTGTTTTTTGGAGCGAGTGCGGCGCCGAAGACGGGGGGAATTACTGCTCCTAACTATCCAAATTTATTAAACGCAAGGGACGTGCTTGCGGCGCTTAGTGCAAATGGTGCTGCTCCTG
>CAZBUZ010000135.1:0-2869 GCA_964495205.1 uncultured Pseudomonadota bacterium
CAGCCTTACTTAAAAGATAAAAAACGACAATACCGACAAACCCCCCAGCTAACACGCACGTTTTTTGCCAAGATTTTTGAGCAAACAACCGCGTTCCCCAAAAAACAATCAATGGAATATAGATTGTTGATTCTCTAAAAAAAACACTTATTAAAAACAAAAACAATGATATTACATATAAGCCAATCCTTTTTGTTAACAAAAAGCGTCTATAAATGAAAAAATTTATCAAGAGTAGAAATAGCGCAAAAAAATGCTGAAAATAAGAAATGGGACCTATCAAATAACCAATCAAAGGGTGCACAGCAAATAGCAAACTAATCATTAAGGCCATAACCCGATCAACTACTAAGTTCAAAAGAAAAAAAAGTAAAAAAACATTAGCCAAGTGTACAAAGACATTTAATAAAAAATAGCAGTAAGCTTCAATACCAAAAATTTTATAACTCAAGACATAAAATAAACACGATGCAGGACGAAAAAAAGTTTTCCAAAAATTTAATTCACAAGAACCAACAGATAAATCCATATAATGGTTAATAGTTTTCAAAAAACAAAATTTGGCAATCTGCCACCATGATGAAGGGCCATGAAAACCATAAACAATCGCACTAAAATCGTCAGCCGTATGAAACCACCAACCGGAAACGGCCAGAGCAAAAAATAAAAAAAGGAAAATCACCAACAACAATGCAAGCCAATAAAACTTTTTCATTTCTGTAATACACACGCTTCAATAAATGTTTGAACAATTTTCAAAACATAGTCAATATGCTGCCCTTGCAAACCAGGATACGTTCCCAAGAAAAAGGTATTGTTCATAATAAAATCTGTCGTGGTTAACTCGCCTGAAACTCGATATGTAACATCTATATAAGCTGGCTGCCGCACTAAGTTGCCCGCAAAAAGATTCCGTGTTTCAATCTTGTAACGCGCCAAATATTTCGTTAAATCGGTGCGAGAAAAACCCGCGCTTTCTCGAACAGAGATAGGAAACGCAAACCACGCAGGATCGGCATCGGGCAATGCATGAGGCAAGAAAAAATATTCGGTATATTTCTCTAAACCATTTTTCCATTGAACAAAATTTTCTTTACGCCGCTCACAGAAAGTTGGCAATTTTTTAAGCTGCTCAACGCCAATCGCTGCCTGCATATCGGTTGCCTTAAGGTTGTAGCCAATGTGCGAGTATACGTATTTATGATCATAACCAACAGGTAAAGATCCATATTTCCCCGTAAAACGTCGCCCACAGGTATCGCTCTCGCCTCCATTGCAATAACAATCGCGCCCCCAATCGCGCAAGGACCTTATCGCCTTAGCCAAAAGAACATCACTCGTCGCAACAGCACCACCTTCACCCATCGTTATATGGTGTGCAGGGTAAAAAGAAAAGGTGGCAATATGACCAAAGGTTCCAAGCTTCTTATGCTTAAATGTTGAGCCCAAGGCATCACAACAATCTTCAAGCACAAAAAGCTCATGCTGCTTAGCCAAGGCACAAACAGCTTCAACATCATAAGGATTTCCCAAGGTATGCGCCAAAAATATAGCACGCGTTCGTGGCGATATGGCCTGCTTAATAAGCTCTATATTTGTATTATACGTCCCTAGTTCCACATCAACAAAAACAGGAAGCAAGTTATTCTGCACAATTGGATTAACGGTTGTTGGAAATCCAGCAGCAACAGTTATTACCTCATCTCCCGGCCTCAAGCGTCGACCGCCAAGCAAAGGTGATGTTAATGCAGACATGGCAAGCAAGTTGGCGGATGACCCAGAATTAACCAAAAATGAAAAATCAAGCCCAAGGAAGGCAGCAAAACTTCCCTCAAACTCTTCAGTAAATCGCCCAGCTGTCAGCCAAAAATCAAGCGAAGAATCAACAAGCGCCACTAACTCCTTTTCATCAAACACACGCCCTGCATAGCGTACTTGCTGCATCCCAGCTGTATCGCTTGATGATGAAAATGAACAAGCATGGAACTCTTTAACTAAATTTAAAATCTGCTGACGCACTTCTTTTTTATCTTTTATCATAATACTACACACTCCTTGCGACTTATCATCAACCCCAGTCATCTGATAAAATATTCGAATCTTCTATTCCTCTATGCAGTAAAAAATCACGAGCCATCACAATCATGCCATGAGGACCTGACAATAAAAATTTTGGATTATCTAGTTGGCTTGCCTGCTGAAAAACAGTTTCATAATCAATAATCCCAGAAGAAACAGAAAGCCATTCGTCCTGAATGCTTTCACCGTCATTTTGCACAAAAAGCATTACCTTACAATACAACAGCGTCTTGCAGCAGCGCTCAAGCAATGATTTTGCTAAAAAAAGTTCATAAGAGCGTATACCATACACACACAATATCTTACGTGGTAATGGCTTGTGTAATTCATGCTCCAAAAAAGGCAAAAATGGTGCAATCCCTGTTCCCCCGGCAATCAAAACAACATCATTGGCATCAAGGGGAATCGTAAAAATTCCCAGCGGAAGCATTAACCACACCGTTCGACCAACCGCAAGCTCACGCAGCATCCGTGTCGTAAAAACACCTTTAACGCCATATAAAATAGATATTGTTTCCTCATCTGGCCGAGACGCTATAGAAAAAGCACGCGACTCTGGCCAAAAACCATTCGAAGGATCATATTCATCCAAAGCTAATTGCAGAAATTGTCCGAGCTTAAATGGCGGATGTTTTTTTTCCGGTAAAAAGGTCACATAAAAAATATCTTCGGCGTATGGCTTGATACTCACAACGGTTGCTTTTATTTTTATTGGTCCACCCACAAAAAACTCCAATTTAAACAAATCACCTTCGATTTTACCTTGACAGTCACTACCTCGAAACCTAAC
>CAZBUZ010000136.1:0-2789 GCA_964495205.1 uncultured Pseudomonadota bacterium
TGTACAACTATCGTACGAATAGCAATGCAATTGCATGGAACTTTAGAATGAATAGTAATGCACTTGCATTTAACCACCGTGTTGATAGTAGCACGTTGGCATACAATCATCGTACGATGAGTAATTGGGTGGCTTCCAGTGTGATGAACTTTGATAATATTGTGAGAAGCCATAGCAATGCGATTGCTTATAATTTTAGAATGAACAGTAATGCCCTAGCCTTTAATCATAGAGTTGACAGTACGGCGATTCTACTCTTAAAACGCCATGTTGATGAGATTGAGCAAGGACCTGATAACGTGGTCATTACGACGCCAACATATGAACTAATATTTGATTTCTTTTTGGATGAGAATCACAGCATAAGAGCCACAACCGATTGTGTTATTGATGGAGCTGGGCATACGATATGGTTTGTCCGTAATAGATCAAATTTATTCCAAATCGATGCAGGTGTTACCGTTACTTTAAAGAATATTATTTTAAAAGATTTTAATGATGCTGCGATAACGTTAGCTGATAATGCACAGATCATTTTTGGTGATGGAACGGTGATGGAGCTTGCAACAGCTGCTCATTTGCACCGTGATTGGACATTTGCAGGGAGTTCCATGATTCGTGGTCTTGGTAATAAACTTAATCTTTCTTCTTTCAACCTTGGTATTTTACAGCCAGGAATCTTGACGATTCAAGATATAACGCTTGATGGGCTTAAGGCTAATAACATGCGTTGCATAGGAGATAATGCAACACTACAGCTGCGCAACAGTGATTTGTTGTTGTCGCATAATTACACGCTGACGGCTGGAAAAATGAATTTTGAACAGGATGTTGTATTAACTGGAACAAACACCTTTACTTACGCATCGTCGCAGCAATCAACGATAACATCATTATCAAATTTGATTATGAATACCGGAGTAAATTTTGCATATGCGCCATCTGTGGCGAATCGAGACTTGATTAGCATGGAGGACCAAACCTCAGTGCTTTACCTGCATGGCTGTGATATTCATTCAACTGCGACGGGCTTACGATTAACGAAAGGTTCTTTAGTTGTTGATCACAAGAACAACTTCTACGCAACTGGTGGAAGATTGTCAGAAGCAATGTCTTTAGGTAATGGATTAGTAGCTGATAATCTAACTATTCATGTTATGCCAGGAGCTTCGATTGATGTGAAAGAAGGTATTCTTGATTATCGCAACGCAAGTTGAGTGATTTAAACCTATTTTTGTTGTTAGTTCAAGGCGTAGATTTTATTATCTACGCCTTCTTTTTTTGAAAAACTTGAAAAACGATTTTTCTTTAAGCCATGATTAGAGTCAATCATTAAGGCTATTTTGAAAATTTTGTTTAATAAAAGGAATAATTCTGAGGAGTGATTAATGAAAAAGTTTTGGTTGTTGGATGTGCCATTAATCATCTGCGTGATTATGATAAGGTTGCTCGGAGCAGCCAGTATCGATGGTACAGCCGGGGTGGTGTTTGCAGCAAGTTCGGTAAGCTTTGCTGATGGGGATATAGCAACGGGCTTTGTGCGTTTTAATGGTGGGTTTTCGGTTGCTGCGGGAGCTTCGGTCTCCTTGAACGTTGTGGCGCCTGTCAAAGGAGTTGTTGATCTACATTCGTCTGGTAAAATTATTTTGAATGGTGATGTGACCTTTGCTTCACAGGTGACTCTGCCTAATGGTGGTGTTATTGATGGGCAGGGTAATGCGATTTTTCTAAACGGTGATCTTACTATTCCGCGTGGCAAAACGCTGAAAATTGTAGGTGATACGGTGATTGATGGCCAAGGCCATGAGCTTATTTTTGAAGATGGGGCAACTGGCGCTGGCGGTATGATATCGATTGCTGGCAATGCAGGAACAACGCTTACCTTGCGCAATGTTGTGCTTAAGGGGGTTAAAAATTATAGTTTGAGTCGAAGTATTAAATTTGGTTCTGGGGATAATCAAAAACTGATTTTAAATAATGTTATTATGAACCTGGCAGGTGATTTTACTTTCAGCGGTGGCGGTTTGGCAATTTATAATGATGTTGTTTTTTCTGGTGCGCACACCTTTACCTTCAGAACCTCGTATGATTGTACCATTGCAAAGACCTCGACCTTAATGCTCGATCTTGATGTGATCTTTAAATATTGGCCAGCAGACCGCGCAAGAAATCATATCGTTATGCAGGATCGTTCATCACGACTTTTTTTGAACGGTTGCACGCTCGATATTCCGCGGTTTCGAGGGTTGCAGTTTACCAACGGGCATGTCATTGTTGAACATAAATCCTATGTGAAGAGCAATGGATCGGTGCGTGATGTACAAGGGGTCATTTGGGGTGATGGAACCCTTGAGCATGATGTTTTACTTGATCTTATGCCCGGAGCGGCCCTGCAAGTTGATGATGGGATTATGACTTATAATAATCAAGATGTTGCTGAGGACGTACAATGAAGTTTTTCGTGTGGTTTGCTGCTCGTTTTTTGTTTGGATGCTTGCTGTTGATTGGTGTGGCACGACCATCGATTAGATTTGGTGGTAAAAAATCGGCAGTAATTGCGGGAGATAGCGGCATTTTGCATATAAAAAGCGATAAGCTAACCGTTATCGAAGGCATCATAAACAAAAAAGAGCAAGGGACGCTTTCTGGCGAGCCTATAACATTTAGAAATGCATATCTTAATACGGGACTTTCTGAATCTTTTATCAATGGGGTTTACAAACCAGGGCTCGTTGGGGAGACGATTGCTGGTATAACACAGTTTGGTCAAATAGAGTTGGCACAAGATG
>CAZBUZ010000137.1:0-2780 GCA_964495205.1 uncultured Pseudomonadota bacterium
ATCAGGGAATTAAGCAATGCTTTAGAAAAGTTTTTTTTGCGATGTTTTGTTCAGTTTGAATATTATTTGCAGTGGGCATAGCGTCTGATTTTTTTTTATTTTATTTGTAAAAAAATGGCGAGCGAAAGCAGTGTTGTGACAACTTGGCTTCAGATAGGAGCAACTTGACTAACCATAGGGAAATCGCCTTCTTGCGGCGAAGTGAGTGGTTCTGATGATGCTGGGAGCCAACATGGTGGCACGGGTGGTAGGGGTGTTGCGCGGAATGGATCTGTATCTATCGCTGGGGTTGGCGTGGGAAGATCGAGCTCTTCGTTTTTTACGTAACAAAGATTAAGTCCCGTTCCGATGCCTAAAACAAAAATACTTGATGCTTCTTGTCCTGCTCCCATAACAAGTTCCCCAATGCCAGCGCTTCCTACATCACTCGTGAGTAAGATGCTGATATGAGGGGGGATTCCTTTTTGATGCAGTTCGTCTGTGAGGCAAACATTTGTTAACGGTACATTGAAGGCAAGCCTAACAACTCCCTCGTGCTCATCGTTAATACCCGGCGAGGCGATGCAGATATATGCCACATCATCAAGGTCAAAGCTGGTTATTGTTTTGTATAATTGCTCCAAGACATCGTCTTTGAGGAATTTGTGTAAAAAATTATTTTTAGGATGTAGTCCGAGCGTGAGTGGTGAGGGAAGGTGTGACAAATCATAGCTTGTTGTTGCTTGTTTTATGTGATTACTTAGATAGCTCATGCTTTGAAGATTTTCTTTGCTGCTGAATGTTCCCGTGGTGACGATTTTGTCTGTAAGTTGTAATGATCCAAGGTTTACTTTGCCGGCGCGAATATGTGTGCCACCAAGGTCAATCCCAATTGCATAAGGTTTTTTTAATAGGCTCGCATTGTTTTCTACAACGTATGCGACAGCGCCGATAATGGCACGTTCATCGTTGAGCGGAGATGCAAAAACATCAACAGTTGTTTCTTTGCGTAAGCGGTTTAGTTCTTTTTGTAGCAGCATGGTGTAAAGAGGTCCTGTTCCCAGGGCTACGCCACCGAAAATAACGAGGCGATGCCGTATAGCTGGATGTTGTATAAAATAGGGGATAAGTGCCTTTGCTAATTTTTTGATGCTAAATTGGAGTGTTTCCACGCATGTGTGTTCAATCTTTGTGCGATCAGTAAAATCTTTTTTTAGCGCGCTTATAACCTGATGTATAATGGTTGGGGTAGTGAGTGATATGCCCGGAATGCCATTTCTGCTTGCCATGAAATTGAAGGTTTTTTCAAGCCCTGGTCCAGAAACAAAACTTTCTAAATCGATGGTTTGTTCCGGAAAGAAGTCGTTAATAACGCGTGTAGCTCCTAACTCATAATCGGTGATGTGAAAATCGGCCCTTGCGCAAGGGTGAATGATGAGGGTGGTTGCGCATAGAAATAATTTAATGAATGATTTCATATTTTTCTTTGAGTGTTTTAATTCGTTTGTACGATTGTTCAATACGATCTTTTTTTATTTTGCCTTGTTTGATGGCATTTAGGACAAGCTCAACAGCCTGGTGTGTAGTGTGAAGCCATGCCTCGCGTTCTGAGGTAATGCTACCGGTATTTCCTGAAATAATCAAGAGATCACAGCCGGCATTAATTGCTTGGATAAGAGCATCTTCAAAAGAATAATGGTCTTGAATTGCGCGCATGCATAGGCAGTCGGAAATAATGACCCCGTCAAAGTGCAGACTGTTTCTTAAAATTTCAGTGATAAAGTGCGGCGATAATGTTGCCGGATTTTCTGGGTCGACATTTTGGTTGATGATGTGCGCAGTCATTACCATATCGATAAGTCCTGCTGCAATAAGCTTTTTATACGGGATGAGTTCGATTGCTTGATAGGAGTCCGTTACATCTGTCAATCCTTTGTGGCTATCTGCGGTAGAGCTTCCGTGCCCAGGGAAATGCTTGATAGCCGTTATGATGTTATGGACATGGTGAGCTTTGATAAATGCTGTTGCATGGCCAACAACTTGTTGCGGATCGGATGAAAAAGAGCGGCCAAGTTTACCGATGACCGGGCACGCAGGGTTAATGTTGACGTCAACAACTGGAGCGAGGTTGACATTGCATCCCATGCGGGCAAGTTGTTCGGCAAGTATGCTGGCGATGCTTTCTGTTTCTTGCTCATTACCTTTACCCATCTCCTCGGCGCCGGGAATAACGGAAAATCCAAATTCTGGCTTAAGCCGGTTAACCCGTCCACCTTCTGCGTCGACGGCAATAAAAAGCGGCGTTGGTGCATGTTGTTGTAGTTGGTTTGTCAGTCGCTGGAGTTGTGTTGGTCCCGTTATGTTTTTAGTGAATAGAACAATCCCACCAAGATTGAGCTCTTGTAATTGCTGAACAATGGGCGATGTTGCAGAAATCTCAGTTTCCTGCATGCCCACCATCAGCATCTGTCCTATTTGATGGCGAAGGATAATGTCATCACTTGTAGGCATGGCAGCGTTTGTCAGTTGTGCTGATGCGCCAAAGAATGTTATGTAAAGGAAAAGCGTTTTTAGCGTTTTCATGTTCTTTTTTCGGTTTTAGGGGTTATCGCTGGTTCATTCCTTAAATTACCACATCTTTGTCTTTTCGCTCAATGAATGGTTCTTTTCGGTGTTTATTGTTTTTGAGGGCTGAAATCTTTTAAAATTAAAGCATAGACTGATGATAATCTATCTTTTTAAGGAGATAAGTGAATCAGGAAATTGATAACATCGAAAACTCCTGAATTTTACACATCTTT
>CAZBUZ010000138.1:0-2741 GCA_964495205.1 uncultured Pseudomonadota bacterium
AAAAAAGAACAATCGGCTCCGCAACAGTCTGACAACGAATAGACAGTCTTTTAAATAAAAGAAGGCCCGCTTGAAATGCGGGCCTTCTTTTATTTAAACTGATAATAAAGTTACAATTTGTTGTCCACAAAAGAAATAAACCATGGCGCCCAATGCAAGAAATGGACCAAAGGGAATACGTGTCATGCGACCACGGCCAGAAAGCCAAAGATATAAGCCACCAAGCATCATTCCTGTAATTGATCCAACCATCAAAGAAAACCACATGCCAAGCGGCCCCAAGAAGGCGCCGATCATACACAAAAGTTCCATGTCACCAACACCCAACCCATCTTTCTTGGTAAACACTTTAAAAAGGGTTGCCACGAGCAATAAAATACCATAGCCAAGCAAAGCACCCAATACACTCACCTGCCAAGAAACACTCGTGAGACCAAAATAAGAAAAAATAATACCAAACGGTGCTAACCACAAGGTAAAAAGCTGCGGAATAGCCATCGCACGCAAATCGGCTATCGTTGATGCAAGCAGCGCACTCAAAAAAAATACATACACCGCCAAACTTGAAAACACATGCACAATCGTCTTTATCGGAAGACCATCCACCAAAGCCAACACATCCAATGAGAAAGGATCTCCCGTTAGCAAGTAATACATAGGAAAAAAACGCGGCAAAAATTTTACCGCCAACAAAAGCATCACCGTAGCTGTTAATAACTCAAAAAGGGGATAAACAATAGAGATCGGCTTTCGACAAGCGCGGCATTTGCCACCCAAAAATATCCAGGAAAAAACAGGAATGTTATCGTACCAGGCGATCACCTTATCACAATGCGGACACTGCGAACGCATGGTAAAGAATGGCTTATCAAAGGTAAGCCGATAGGCAACCACATTGAGAAATGATCCCCAGCACAGACCGATTAAAAAAATAAAACTAAGTAAAAATGCGATTTCAAAGGTCACACCTTTATCCCTGCTTTGACCAAATCATGAATATGTACCACCCCAACAACTACGCCGCGATCAACAACAACAAGACTCGTGATATTGTAGGATTCCATAACCTCTAATGCTTGGATTGCCATAGCTCGCGGTTCGATTGTTTTGGGGTTAACCGTCATCAGCTCATGAGCACGACGCTCAAACACACTCGGTCCATGTTCACATGCTCGGCGCAAGTCACCATCGGTGATCACGCCTTTGAGCATGCGTTGTTCATCAACAACAATACCTAAGCCCAACTTTTTTGACGTGATAAGATACATAAGATCGGTAAAAGACGCATCATGCTTCATAAATGGCAAGGTCTCATCTTTGTGCATAATTGTATCAACCGTAAGTAATAATCGACGCCCCAACGCTCCTGCTGGATGAAAACGAGCAAAATCTAATTTCGAAAACCCACGCCGCTGACTTGCGGCAATAGCAAGCGCATCACCAAAAGCCATAGTAATTGTTGAACTGCTTGTCGGAGCAAGATTAAAGTTGCAAGCCTCTCGTTCAAAAGGAAGCTGAATAACCACATCAGCATAGTTACACAAGGGGCCCTTGTTGCAACAAATAAGCGCTGTAAAATTTCGCTGTAAGCGAAGCGAAGAAAACAAATACTCAAACTCAATCCCCGTTGCACTCTTAGATAATACAATCACAATATCTTGCGGCTGTACAACACCCAAGTCACCGTGCAAGGAATCACATCCGTGCAGCCCAAAAGCAGGAATACCAACACCTGAAAACGTCGCCGCTAGCTTTTGTGCCACAAGCCACGATTTGCCAAGGCCAGAAAAAATAATTTTGCCCTGTGATGTCACAATTTTTTCGATCAAATCTTCGGTGGCAGGAGGAACATCATGCGCTAAACGACCGAGAGCTTCAGCCTCTCGCTTTAACACATGAGCAACTGAAACTTGGCCATTCTTGTCCATGGCAGTTTGAGTTGCACCCGCCAGTTTTTTTTCATCCTGTTGCACTTGCATACTTCAACTCCCTTATGCGATAGCATACGCCATCGATTTATGATTCGTCGGTATCGTCCTGATCTTCTTTGAGCTCTTGCGATACCTTATCGAGTAATTGATGTATTTTGAATTCTTTTTCTTTGGGTTTGTCGTACAGAAAAACAAGATCGGGCGTATAGCGCCCTCGGATACTCCTTGCCAATGACTTACGCATGGAAGGTTTGTATAGTTTTAATCGATCAAGGACAGTATTAAACATACTTTCAGAAAATTCGCCATACGTTGAAAAGTAGACATAGCAAATGCCAAAGTCATCTGAGAAATCAATTCGCGTTACATAGACTTTGGCTATTTCCTGATCTTCAGCCCCCAACGTTTGCACTAAAGATGCAATTTCGCGTAAAAAAAGAGATTTCTTTTTTTCTCTTTTAACTTCTTGATATCGAGGATTAAACATTAATAATCGCTTTTAGATTTAGTAGAGAGAGCTCTCCATGGTCTTGATGATATTATTTTTAATGGCGCGCAAGAGTTTTTTGCGTCTCTTTTGCGTTGGTGGCTCATAGTACACTTGTCGCTTCATATCGCGGATGACCCCTTCACGCTCAATTTTCTTTTTGAGCTGCTTGAGGCTCTTTTCAATATTTCCGGTAACGTTAATTTCTATGTTATAGGTCTTAGCCATTCTAGAAAAACCCCGTTTCAATTCGATTTATAGGTTCTACTTTCAAACGACACATAAGGACAGTTTAGGGAAAAAGCGGAATTTTGTCAAAAAAT
>CAZBUZ010000139.1:0-2705 GCA_964495205.1 uncultured Pseudomonadota bacterium
TAAACTGGTTGGAATAAATTTTATAGGGCATGTTATAGAGCAAGCGGTCTTTTGCTGCAAACTTGATGGCAAGGCTTTCTGCTGGAACTTGCTCCACATTGAAAGAGCATTGATATTGCTTGCTGCATTCTGTTGCATAGGTCTTGATGTATTCCAAGAGATCATGGGCGAGCCGTTTGCCTTGTTCCGTTAAGATTGAGTAACCAAGTTCTTCAAGGCATTCGTACACGCCGTTGATGCCAAAGGTGCTAAACATGCGGCTCATGGACATGACGTCAAACTTAAAGAATGGCAGGTATCCTTCTTTAACGCGTAGCTCAATAAGGCGACGATGAGCAATAAGTGCATCGCGTGATTGATCTAAGCGTTCTTTAAGCATTTCAAGAAGATTCTCATAGGAAGAAGCTAATTTACCCAGACGCGCCAAGTTAATGGTGACAATGCGGTGTGAACCAAGTGAGACACCACCATTACCAAAGCTATCGCAGCCTGCGAGTTCTAAATCATTGATGAGACGGCAGCAGCTGGCAATTTTATTGCCAGAGGAGATGTAGATGTTGAAGCATGCTTTTTCAAGATTAATTGATGAAAAGTATTCGAGTGCTTCATGATCCAATATGTTGCGATTTTCATCAATGCGCAAGTTGAGTGTGACAACAGGGAAGCGGTAAGGCAAGCCGGTTGAAGGATCACCCTTTGAGAACCAATTACAGAAAATCTTTTGAATTTCCATGATTGCTTCGATATCTGGTTTTGATCCATCAGGAAAGACAAGTTCTCCAAACAATTGATGGAGATTGGCGCGGTCAAAAATTGAAAGATTGGTGAATGGGGATTGATGTGAAGGGCGAAGTTTTTTGTTGAGCGTATGTACGAGCGATTGAAAATCGTTTTCAATTTCTTTGCGCACCTTGGGGTTGGTAAGGTCTAGGTTGTCTTTTTTTACAAAATAAGAATAACAGACAAAAAGGTCGCCGATAGCAACGGCCCCGGCAATTTGTTGCGCGATTTCGATAGTCACTTCTTTGACTTGATCGATAAATGAGCGCGCACGGTGGGGTGATAATGATTTTAATTGTCCCCAAAAATTGCCGCGGTCGAGAAGGAAATACGATGAATAAGCCCAGCAATAGGGAATTTGAATAGCGGTGCTATCGTGAAAATAGAGATCGCCGTTCCACATTGAGCGCATAATATTGTCTGCTCGATCTTCTCCGCATTCTTTGGTGAGAATTTCATGTAGGTCGTGATAGCCAAGAATTTTGAAGTTGCTTTTTGCGACTTCTGAAAGATAATTGCCGTGAGATCTTCCTTCATGAAGATTGGCATTATCATCAATCGACATATCAATAAGTTGTTCGCCATAGTAACGCTTGGCCATGAGTGACATGTCTAGTTGTTGTTCAGAGATTCCCTCGTGGTCGAGCATGCGAGGATCTGTTTCTTCGTATATTTTTTTAAAACGATCTGAGAATTGTGAAAATTGTTTTAACACTGCCATTGTCCCGCCTCTTTCTTAAAAACTCTTTGATTTTTTGACGCTGGCCATCCGCCGACATGTAAATCGCTGCGGTATGGCCCACAGATAATCATATTTAAATGTTTGGTAAGATTAGCTGGTAACTCTTCAAACTCATGTCCTGAATAAAGCACAAGCTCCTTATCGCTGCTTGTTGCAAGTTTTTCGCAAAGTGTTTGTAAAAAATCCAGCTGATCGGTCGGTTCGCCACCCAGAAAAACAATTGCTTGCGCGAGTGGATGTTGTTGTATTTTTTGCATAATTTCATCAAGTGTCATGGCTGTTCCTTTGTCTTGATCCCAAAGCTCTTTGTTTTGGCAATCAGGACATCGAATACTGCATCCAGCAAAGTAAATAGCGAGGGCTATTTTTCCTGGAACATCAATGAATGACGTGCATATACGTGCTATGCGAGCATGCATGATACCCCCTCAATTTTTATGAACTTATTTTTTAACTGTGTCATTGTAAATGAAAAAAGATTAAGATGAAAATGAATTTTAAAATTATTCTGTTGGAATTTAAGTGGGAAATGAAAAGGTTTATTCAAACTAGGGATAAATGTTTGAATATTAACATCTAAGAAAACTTAACCCTGAGCGTGATCAAGCTCGGCATGCAAAAGTTCCCATTGAGTCATGGTATTCTCATGTTCTTGCTTGGCTTTTTCCATTCGGTCGTAGCATAAGGTAAATTCTTTTGTCCCGTATTCCAGGTGTTCGAGCTTTTGTGCTAATTCATGCTGTTCTTTTTCGAGTGTGTCTATCTTTCGCTCAAGGCTGGTGATTTTTTTCTTGAGTTCATACATAGTTTTTCCGCTTTGAAGGGCATCTTTGTTTTTTTGCGGTAAGGCTTGCTTGCTGGGTTCTTTTTTTGAGACGATACTTGGTTGTTCATTTTGTGCTGTTTCTTGCTGCTTTTGATAGTGATATGATTCAAAGTTGCCTGCGTATGATACGATGCCGTTGGGTGATAATTCGAGGATGCGGTTGGCTAGTCCATTCAGAAACTCATGATCGTGCGAAACGAATAGAATTGTACCTGGAAATTGTTGGAGTGCTTTGAGTAATATTTCTTTTGATTCGATATCCAAGTGGTTGGTTGGCTCGTCCAAAATGAGGACGTTTGCTTGTTGCAAAAGTACCTTGACCATGGCAACGCGGTTTTTCTCACCACCACTGAGTAC
>CAZBUZ010000140.1:0-2647 GCA_964495205.1 uncultured Pseudomonadota bacterium
ATGTTATGGTATATTCGTTCGTGCAATTTGCTTCTGGACAACATGTTACGTACGGTAGAAGAAGTTTTGGGGTCTGGTTTGTTTTCTCCTCGCGATTTGCTAGAACCTCATTTTGTCTTAGATAAGAAAAGTTTACCAGGTATAGAACTTGTGCGGCGTTTATTGCCACATGATGTATTTGATCACTTGCCTTTTCTTATTCCAGGAGACAGCTTGTCTTCTTGCCAAATGATGCGCGTTATCTGGAGCATAGGAATGCATTTATTGCATCAGTTGCAATACCTGTCATCGGTAGAATCTTTAGAGACCGACCAAAAGGTTCTTGCGAATTATAGTCGTCGGCTTGCGGTACTTGATGCTAGATTAAAAGGGCTGGGTGTTTAGCGACATTTTCGCTCTCCTGCCTTTGGTGGTATGCTTCAACTTAATAGATGGGGAGAGTTGGTACTTTAACTATTTATGTGTAAAGGAGTTCCATGAAAAAAAATAAAATTCTATTTTGGCCGGGTATCAACGTTTTGACTGGTGCTCTGTGTTTATTGTTTTTTATCGGATGCTTGAGATCGACTGATGAAACAGTAAAACCGCAGTCTCAGGTGGCCTTTGATCGAGAAACCCACCCGGTTGTGGTGCTTGGCGGTGGTGTTGCTGGTCTAACTGCGGCGATCTATTTAACGCAGGCTAATATCCCTGTTGTGGTGATCGAAGGACCTAAGCCTGGAGGAGCGTTGTCGCAATCTCATGCTGTGCGGAATTGGCCGGGTGAGTATCAGGTTCCTGGTGCCGAGATCCTCAAAAAAATTAAGGATCATGCGCTTGCCTGTGGTGCCAGGATTTTACAGGCTCGTGTGACCGCTGTTGATGTGCGTCAGCGACCGTTTACCTTTGAGCTTGAGCAGATCATGGAGGGCAAAAAAACAACACTTAAAGCAGCATCTTGTATTGTAGCCATGGGTACCGAACCTAACTTTCTTGGTGTTCCAGGTGAGCGAGGTGACGAGGGGTATTGGGGGCGAGGTGTGAGCAATTGTGCTGTATGTGACGGGTTCTTTTTTAAGGGTAAGCGTGTTGTTGTGGTTGGCGGTGGTGATGCTGCGGTCGAAGAAGCGAGTTATCTGGCTGATCTTGCGGCTGAAGTAACGGTACTAATCCGTAAAGATGTCTTTCGAGCAAAAGACGTCAAAGCTCGTGAGCGCTTGGTGGCTCGTCCAAACGTTAAGGTGTTGTTTAACACGCAGATTAAGGAGATTAAGGGCGACGGCAAAAAGGTTACAGCCGTAGCGTTGACGAGCAAGTCCGCCGAACTACGCGATATGCCAGTTGATGGTGTGTTCTTGGCCATTGGATCGCGACCTAATACCGATCTTTTTAATGGGCAAGTTGAGCTTAATGCGCAAGGGTTTATGATATTGAAGAATCACCAAGAAACATCGGTTCCTGGGGTTTTTGCTGCAGGTGACGTCTGTGATCCTTTATTTGTTCAGGCGATCACCGCTGCTGGCGATGGGTGCCGTGCGGCATTACAGGTTAAAAAAAATCTCGAATCAATTGGTTGGGAGCGTTCAGAACAACCCGTTGAATCACAAAAGCTTGTGGCAGCAATTCCCCGCGGTCTTGTCGAAATAGGATCGGAACAGCAATTTAAAGCAGTCGTGGTTGAATCGCAAGCTCCAGTGTTTTTGGATATGTATGCTACCTGGTGCTTGCCGTGCCAACGCATGATGCCTATCGTGGATAAATTGGCAAAAGAATTTGAAGGCAAGGTCATATTTGCAAAACTCAATGTTGCTAAAAAATCGATGGATCTTGAAAAATTGATGCCGATGATTCAGGGAAAGGCCGTTTATAGCGTGCCAACATTTATTTTGATAAATAACGGCAAAGAAATTAAACGCATCGAAGGTTCTCGAGATTATGATATTCTTAAAAAAATAATTACGGTAGCGCAAGAAGGGACTAATCATTTAGCATTTGTGCGCTGAAAATTGGTTAACAAAGGCCCACGTTCATGGGCCTTTGTTGCTTGCTAGCGTGCGTCTACAATTTCAGTTAAGTCTTGTATTTGCTGAGCTTCTGTCCTTATGGGGCTATGTGGGATAAACCCGGCTCTTATTGGATCAGGCATGCCGGATGAACTTCGTGGTGATTGCGGGGTTGTCTTGCGTATTGTGGTAAAAATTGGAAGATCTCCTTGCGTCTCCTCGATAGTTTTTTGAAATCTTTTTAAAGGCGAATCGTATTCAAAAACTTTAAGCCGCCAGGTATCAAATAGACCATTCATAAAGAGAAGTCCAAAGCAATCAAAAGGTTCTAATACCCCTTCAGGGGCTGAAGAGAATGTAAAAATTGGAGCATATTTGCTGATTTCAAAGCCTCCATTATTATTTTCTTCAAGATCTTGGGGATTGTTTTGACGTAGAACCTTTGTCCAGTGATAAAGAGAGCTATCTGTGTCAAGTCCCTCTTTGGGGTTGGTAACATGAGCAATATTTTGTGGGTTGAAGAGCATTTTCAGTCCAAAGCTGCCATGTTGATGCCCTCTAAAAAGAGCTTTAAGATTTTTTCTTTCCAATAGATTTTTTAGCGAGCCAACACTGAGTCGCCACACTCGATTTGGGTCATTGATAAAACGATTTTCCTCTTCTGG
>CAZBUZ010000141.1:0-2580 GCA_964495205.1 uncultured Pseudomonadota bacterium
GCTTTGGCGTTGAGGTAGCCAAGCTCGCACAAGTACCTGAAGCGATTACCCTGCGTGCGGCTGAACTGCTTGAGGGAATGGAAAGTGGAAACAACATTCTTCAGGGAGGGGCGGGAGGGAACGGACCGCATCAATCAATAATGCAACCTGATAGCCTCACAACCGCCAACGATCTTCAAAGTAAAAAATACACCACCCTCATTTCCCGCATCAAAGACATCGACTTCGATACCCTTTCACCCCGCGCAGCGTTTGACTTGCTGTGGGAATTGAAGAAGGAGTTGTGAGCGATTCTTTATTTCTGTATTTCTGGTATTATAAACAAAAATAGGATCCAACGCCTTAAAAGGATTTTTTATGAACCCCAATAACAATCTTTCACGCATAACAATCGACATCCCAAAAGAAAGTCATAAGCGACTCAAGGCAATGGCCGCACTTTTAGGCAAAAGCATGCGTGAAATAGTCATCGAATCAATAGAAAAACAACTGCAACATCAGCCGAATAAAAAAACACGTTCAACAATCAAAAGCATCGAGCAGGGCAAAGGACTCGTTAAAGCAAAAAATGCAAAAGATCTCTTCAAAAAACTCGGGTTATAATCATGTTAACACCCGTTTACCAACGTCAATTTGAACGGGACATCAAACAAGCCATAAAACGCGGCAAACAACTGAATAAACTCAAAAGCATCATTAAACTATTGCTTGAAGAAAAACCTCTTCCTCAAAAAAATAAAAATCACAAACTTCAAGGGCCCCTTCAAGGATATTGGGAATGTCATATTGAACCAGACTGGTTGCTGATTTACAAAAAAACAGGCACAGAAATCATTTTGGCAAGAACCGGCACCCATGCCGATCTTTTTTAACCCTTTTCACGCCTCCCACGACCTGCACCTTGCGGCTTGTGGCTACAAAGACCAGGCCCGTGCAGCATTTGATCTACTGTGGAAATTGAAGAAGGAGTTGTGAGCTTTAATCAGCTAATACCCTTCATCTCAGACTCATCAATAGCTTTCAAATAGCTATCAAGACTCTGCTCAACAGCGTGGAACATAAGCGAATAGTAATCTTGTGTATCATTGTTAAGCAATGCCTTCTCAATGGCATTAACGTACGCAAGCCGCTTTTCCTTTTCGATAACAACCAAAGGATACCCATCCTGCAACAACAAAAGATTGAAAATCAAACGAGCAGTTCTCCCGTTGCCATCAATAAAGGGATGAATAAACACGAATTTGAGATGCGCATCTGCAGCTATGCGAACAATATTATCAGTACTAGTCGTCATCCATTTCATGAATTCATCCATGAGCTGAGGTACCTTGAGGTAGTTTGGACGAGGAACCTGAGATCCCATGATGCGAACAGCAACCGTACGAAAAACACCGGCATGTTCGTCATCAATTTTTTTCAAAATGTGTTCATGGATTGCAAGAATATCAGTAAGAGCAAGATCTTTGCGCGTTTTGTTTGCCGCCAATGATTGCACATACGAGATTGCTGTCGCAGAATTAATTGCTTCTTGATGCTCAGTTAGGCTCTTACCCCCAATCGTAATGCCTTCCTGGACTACAAGCGCTGTTTCCGCAAATGAAAGTGTATTACCCTCAATGGCATTTGATGTGTAGGTCAGTGCCATGCGAAACCAATCGCCCAAATTTTTTTCAAGCGCTTTTGGCAATGGCTTGTATGCATCGAATTTTTTCTTTTTTTCCTCAATGCGTGCTAACAATTCTTGCATGGTCTATCCTTTCAGTCCCCAAATTTTTTAGTACCAAAGAGAAGGTCTGTCTATTCATGGCTTTGTATGAACATGCAAAGGGAACCGGTAATCACCCCGCTCGGCGACAAGATGATAACCTAAAACATTTAAAATTTTTAAAAAACTTTGAATACTCACATTTTTTCTTTTACCAGAACGAATCCCTTGCACAATTGTTGGTGAGACACCAGCAGCCTCTGCTAATTTTCTTACCGAAATAGCATCACGTTCCATCGCTGCAAGCAGCATCTCTGACACCAAAAAATCTTTATATTCTTTTTCAAACTCTTTTCGTTCCTTGGGCGTCAATGATTTGACAAATTTCTCATAGGTTGATTGCTTTTTTTTATTCATAATAAGTGCCCTTTTTGCTTCGCGTTAAGAAATCTTCTTTTGCCTTGAGAGCCTTCTGTTTTTCGCGCAAAGGAAGCTTATTCGCTTTCTTTTCAAAAGCATTGGTGATAATAACCTTTGCACCATCAAAGAAAAAACAAAGAAATCTATCTGGCTGCGGCTTAAAAGCATAAATTTGATCACCTTCATTGCGAAATTGTTCTTGGTTAAAAATTTTTCCGAAATCTCCCAGTTTTCTCATCAATTTAAAAAGTTTTTTTTTGCGCTCAAGAGACAATGTTTCAAAATATTCTAGCGCATTACTCCTGCCGCCATCGCTAAAATACCATTCAATCGTAAAAACTTCACCATCATAGGCGATAAAGTCTTTTGTTTTCTGCGCCATAACAATTCCCAAGTAATAAAAAGCAACTCAAGTAATCATAATTACCGTACCACAAAAATGTCACGCAAGCAAC
>CAZBUZ010000142.1:0-1829 GCA_964495205.1 uncultured Pseudomonadota bacterium
CGGAGAGAATTGGTCTTGCTTGAAAGGTTGCGTGATCGAACCTTTCATCATATGAACTAAGACATTTTGCAGTCCATTCAACAAGCGTTGGAAATTCAAAGTTGGGGACTTCTGTTTTTCCTGGCGTTGGACTAACCGATGGTGTTTGTGATGGTACTTGAATTTTTTCTTCTGATTGCTCTGTGGGTGTTGGTTGTGCCGTTGCGGACTCTAATTTAGAGGGCGGATTGACAATTGGTCTAATTGGGTCTTCGACTCGACTGATAAGGGGAGGTGGTTGAACTGCAACCATTGCGCACATGCCGTCCTGTTGATAATTAATTATGCAAAGAATAAATAACAAAAAAAAACGGCTCAATGATTTTATACTCATTTATCTCCCCCTCTCCCTGGGCGTTAAATTCAAATATAAAATAATTTATCTAGTTTTAGTATGATTGGTTTTGTTCTTGGACGTCAATAAATGTTTGAATATTATTGAGAGTGTGGGAAAGTCGCGCCTTTTAAACGAGTGTATATTTTAAGGTGATTCGACGGTTTTTCCTGCGAGGGCTTGCCTCGAATCTGTAGCGGTGTAAATCTCTTCATATTTGGCAAAGGTTACATCAGGGCTGAGGTTTTTCATTATGTGGTTATAGGCATTTGAGCCGAGGCGGTGGATAAGTTCTTTGTTGTTAACAAGCTGGGCAATTTTACTGGCTAGATCGTTTGCATCATTATTTTTAAACAAGAATCCTGTTTTTTCATGTTCAATAATATGCTCGGCTGCTGTTTTAAGTGCCCCGATTGATGGTTTATGCATAAGTCCTGCCTCAAGATATACGATGCCGAATGCTTCAAAACCGCTGGTATGCACTAAAGCGTCAGAATGGTGCAGAACTCCGGCAACATTTTTGGTGAACCCCAGAAAATGAATAAATGTTTCGATATCGAGTTTTTTCGCCAGATCCTCAAGATATTTCCTGCGGACGCCATCTCCTGCGAGCATGACATGCACGGGCTGTTTTTTATCATGAATCAAAATGCGAATGGCATTGAAAAGGAGTGGATGGTTTTTGTGTGCAAGGTTCTCGTAAAAATTGGCAACCATGGTAATAACTGGATAGTCTCCTATGGTTATGCCAAAATTTTCTTTAAAAAACGTTCCTCTGTCTTCTTGCGGTTGGTATGTCAGATGAGGCGTAGCATCAAACATTGGAGGGACAAATGAAATGTGACCTATGCCTAATTTTTCATGTATATTTTTATGTGATAGTGTCAATGCGGCATCTTTGTCAACGGCCAAAAGAGCATCCACCTTGCGTATGTACTTATTCCGCGGGAGCTTAACGCAGTGTCGCGTGAAAACAACTTGCACCGAACATGCTTTTTTTATTGCCATCGCATCTGAAACTTCTGGGGTACAGTTGCAGGTTATTGTTGAAATATTTTCTTTTTTACAGATAAAACGCATATTGTTTTTGAGTACAACGTGATAAAACGGTCGCCAGAAACCGTTGCGAAAGTTGTAAGCACGCGTGGTGTAGTGTGGAATTTGTTGGGCTGTTAAATAATGATCAAATTTTGATGCTTCAGCAACAAGTATTACTGTGTGATAGCCTTTCTGCCGAAGCTTGTTATAAAGCCCGACGGTGTGCATCTCTGCCCCACCTAAAATATTGGTAACACAAACAAGTAGAATATGAGGTTTGGATGAATCGGTTTCGGTATTGTCGCAACTTGCCTGGATGTACCGAGGTTTGATGAGTAAGGTTTTTTTTATGAAAAATGAGACCAACGTTAAGGCAATAAAGCTCGATGCAATGAGCAACAAGAATAACTCATTTCAT
>CAZBUZ010000142.1:1839-2571 GCA_964495205.1 uncultured Pseudomonadota bacterium
ATAACAGGGCAACTTTTGTGTAAAAGCTAAGCATTTTTTCAAGTCCCGCTTCATTTGAATGATTCATTCTAACGTGTTCATAGGCATTTTTGCCAAGCTGAATGCGTAAGTCTTTATCCGTAATGAGGCGTTCGAGTTGGATGGCAAGATCCGCAACATCATTGTTCTTAAATAAAAGTCCTGTTTTTTCATGCATGATGACAACATTTTCAGCACCGGTATTGGTTGCCCCAACAAGCGGTTTTTTCATAAGCGCGGCCTCAAGATAAACGATGCCAAATGCTTCTTCTTTGCTTGAAAGTACAAAGATGTCTGAATGGTGGAGAATTCCTGGCGTTTGATCTGAAAAACCAAGGAAATGAACAACAGGAGTAATCCCAAGCTTTTGGGCTAAGTTTTTGAACATTGCCTCGGCTGGGCCTGCTCCGGCAAGGATTAGGTGCACATTGTTTGGGTGTTTTTTTATGATTTGTGCAAAAGCATTGAGAAGTAACGGATGATTTTTGTGATTGAGGTCTGAATACAGATTGGCAATCATGCACAAAACGACCGCGTCTTTCGGGATGATTACGTTAAAATGGGTGCGGAAGAAGGTTTCTCGGTCGGTTGATGCCTGATAGTTTAAAAATTTTTCCTGATGATAAAACATAGGAAGATCGTCGATAATTTTAATTGATTCGTTGATGCGCTTGTTTTGGTTGTTGAGCATGAGCTTTGTTTGATGACCTGAGG
>CAZBUZ010000143.1:0-2558 GCA_964495205.1 uncultured Pseudomonadota bacterium
ATAAACAGATGACAAAACACTACACCACCACCGACCGTATCATCACAAAAAGGGGCCTCGATCTTTGGAGGTTACGGGCCCCTCCATCTTTTTTATATTTTTAATCGTTTTAGTGGAAAAAATCGCCATTTTTTCAAAAAATCATATCACGTTTGGCTTAAATCTAGTTTCGTGCTATTTTTAATTATTATGAACGATATAATAAAAAAAATTCAAAGCTCATTTTTCAATAAACGCATCACGAGCACAACACAACAATCTATCCAAACATCTCTCTACGGTATCAACTATACCTATTATTACTATACAAAAGATGCCGGCGGACGTTGAACTGAACCACAACCGATAATAAAATATGTAGCCCCGGCATAAAACTCGCCGGGGTTTTTTATTTTTTGTACAAAGCCCCAAGCGGACAACGCGGGGGCTTTTTTTACATAAAAAAAAAGAAAGAAAAAAATGAATATCGAAAAAGTACGCTCCTACCAACCAAACACAACGCTCTATGTAGCGTATTGCTACTATTATGCCCATGCTGAGGGTTATTGTCGATCTCCGTAAATTTTTTTAGATCGATGAAGATAATAAAAACCCTCAGCAGCGCTTGCCGGGGGTTTTTTCTTTTTTAAAAATATAACGACCAAAGGATTTTTATGAAAACGTTAAAAAAAATAATCACTCTTTTTTTGTTCTTTATTGCCATGCTAAAGCATGTCAGCTCTGGACCTGCAACAGATTTTCTGTTTGGCTCCGGATCAACAGAACAATTTGGCGCAACACTTGAACCGCTTAGCACACAACTCATGCAACAAGCACCAAAGCTCTTTGCAGATCATCAATTGTTTTTATTTGACGGATCTGATGGCGCAAACCAATGCCATATTAATGCGCTCATGGTGATGTTGATTGCTCAAGGGATACCTATTTTAGACCGTGCATCAATAATCCGTTTTTTGGCACTTAACCTTTTCCTTAGCTCAAGAACAGAAGGCAACAGTCGTCCAGAAAAACTCGCCGCCATCTTAGAGTTACCCATCACGGGAAAACTAAAAAATGCCATAAAATCAGGACAATCAAAGCTCATCTTACACGCCAAGCAAGAACTACTCACACTCAAAGAGCAATTTTTTAATGAACACTTATCACCCCTTGTGGAAGAAAAAACATGGGGAACGTTGGCATTTGATCAAAATAATAGAGCAATTTTTCCAAAGTTTATCGGCATATGGTGCCACCTGAAAAAGCTTAAACAACTCAACAACACATGGACCATCATAAAGTGTCATCTTCCAGATACAAGCAGAGTATTATTTTTCATCAGCCCGGATCAACAAACCATGACACCAGAGGAGCCAACACTACCAGCCGACACACCAGTCATTGTCATTGAAGGCGAAACAACGAATGCAGATACCTTGAGTCTTCTACATCCAGAACAATTGCAATTGGCAAACGCCGCCGCTTGGATGCATCGCAACCAACCGTCAGCAGCGCTCGCGCTTTTGCCGGAACTATTACGAGAAGATCATCGCAGAGCTTTTGCTCTTGCTCAACAATGCAACATCGGCCCCAACATAGAAAACGCGATGGAAGATTCCGACGCAGTCTTTTCAATTCATCATATGTCCCCATCCACCATGGAAAGGGAATTAGCATGAAAAAAATAGGAATCATTGGAGGAGCCGGCCCACTGGCCTCCTCCTTGCTTTTGGAAAATATTGTTCGTGAGTGTTATCGCCAGGGATGCAAGAATGAAACAGCCTTTCCTGAAATAATGCTGATCAATTATCCCTTCAGCATATCATTATGCACGCAAAAAAAGCATGGGCGCCTTATGCATTGCAAACATGCGTCGATCAACTGCTCAGCGGTGGAACAAAAATACTTGCCGTAGCCTGCAACACATTTCATCTTTTTTTGGATGGCATTACCACGGGCGATGGATGCTTGGTCAAAATCAACCAGGCCACGATGCACGTAGCACAACGCCAAGATTTGCGTCGCCTCCTTATTCTCGGAACACCACTAACGTTACACCATAAACTTTATCAGCATCACGCCATTACATGCATAACACCACCAGAAGAAAATCGTAGCGTTATAGAAAACATCATTAATAGAATTCTAGCTGGGCGTATTCTTGCCGAGGATTCTGAAATACTCAGTTCTATGATCAACCACCTTCATGACAAAATATTTTTTGATGGCATTGTTTTGGGATGCACCGAGCTTCCTGTACTCCACAAACAACATCCACTACGACTTGCCACGAAAAAAGAAATCATTGTTTTGGATACGCTTAAATGTCTTGCTCAATGCATAGTTACAGAAGCAAGGAGATAGGTAATCTTGAGATAGGGGCGAAAGATATTCTCCCGCCCCTATTCCCTAAAATCACACAAAATCAGAATCAACATCTTTGGCGTAACGATTCAATAAATAACCGAGTTCTTTACCCCAATATTTTGAAAAAATGCCATAACCTTCAGCATGTCTTCGTGCCAAAAATTGATCAATCTGCAATCCAACGGCCAACCGTTCAAGGTGGTGGTAATTAT
>CAZBUZ010000144.1:0-2535 GCA_964495205.1 uncultured Pseudomonadota bacterium
GAGGCTTTTAAAGAAGAATTATGTAAGCTTGTTGCACTTCGACCTTGAATTATCCCAACACCACTTTAAAAGGGACAACCACTGAATTTGTTTTTTAAGTGGATTAATTTTTTCGTCATTTGATATAAGCTTAAATTGTTTTTGCGTTTTATCCCAAATCAGTACGGCGCCTTGGTACGTGATTCGATAATAAACAGATCCAAGTGTTGTTCTGATAACTTCTTCTACATCAAAATCACCGGCCTCTTTCTTGTTAGAGGTAAATGCAATCGATGTGTCGTTATTGACCGTGAGATATTGTTCAAGGTGAGGAATCAAGGATGCTGGAAAATTTTGAGAGATTGTTGGTATCTCTGTTTTTCTTTCATCTTTGTTTTTTAGACAACCAAGTTTCAGTCTGGCAGCATGTACTTGGAAAATTGATGAACTTAGCATTAACCCAACAATAAAAATTAATGATATTTTTTTCATGACGCCCCCAGCCCAAAAGCCTATAAAAACCAGCACAAATTACATGTTTTAAAGCTAGCAAAATTCAGTAGGCATGGCAATAAAGATGTGTTGAACCAGAGATTAAAAAATATTGACGGTAAATGGCTAGGGTTGAAAAACTAAAAACCCCCAGGAGAATTTCAGAGGGTAATTTTTTAGTGGCTCCCGGAGCAGGACTCGAACCTGCGACCCAATGATTAAGAGTCATTTGCTCTACCAACTGAGCTATCCGGGAGTATATTTTAAAGAACTTTAAAGGAATCCCGGATCGAGTCCAGGATGAAAAATTTGCTAGTCAAAGAAAAAATGATTCTTTGAAGGAGGTCGCACCATAAAAAACCTTGGCATAATATGGTGGGCGAAACAGGATTCGAACCTGTGACCCCCTGCTTGTAAGGCAGGTGCTCTAACCAGCTGAGCTATTCGCCCCGGATGCTCATTATTTCAGTGTATCAAGAGATTAAATGAAAAAAGGGCATTCGTCAAAAAAAAAGCGAAGATTTTTAAAAAAATTAATGAACATTACTATTCATTCGGCTTCTGTGGTATGTTGACGACCTGCTCAAAGATGTCTTTGGTTGATCATCTAGTTCTTTTGGGTATCCAGATGCATATACCAGATTTCTCTCTTTTATGGCGGCATCGGCGACCATTTCAAGCCAGTTGTATTCCGCTAGCTCCCATTCTGTTTGTGCAGCATCAAGTTCAACGCGAGAAATAATGCCTATCTTAAAATGCTGTTTTTTCAGTGTGAGATTGTTTCTGGTATACAGAAGATCAGTCTTTTTTGCTTTAAGGTTGTTTAATGCTTGTTGGAGCGTATGATAGGCTGTATCAATCGCAAGTCTTATGTCCTGAGCGACTTGATCTTTTGTCAGCATCTCTTTAACCATGTTGGCATGTGCTTCTTTTTCTTCATGGTTGTGTAATAATCCATTAAAGATCGGCCATTTAACGCTTACACCAACATTGTAGAAGTTACGCGGAACGCTTGCGCCTTGCCCCAGTTGAGCTGCCAACAAACCTTCGGTGGTGCTTTCTCTTCCTGCGTAGCCCGTTTTTCCATAAAGACTCATGCTTGGCAGATTTGAGCGTTGAGCAATGTATGCTTGATCTTTTGCGATACCGACCTGTTTATCGGCGATTTTAAGCTCGTCTCGGTGAAGTTTTGCGTATTTATAGTAGGTGGTTAATGGTTGAAGCTTTACATCTTTAGGCTCTTGCCAGGTAAGATCAAGCGTTAGTGTGTGTTGTTTATTCTTGTTGGGCATGGATGTTGGTTTTTCAAGCTTTTTGACAGCAAGATCAATTGGTTGTCCCATAAAAAATTCAAGTTTCTTTTGCGTGAGCTCAAGCCCTTCGTAATAATTATCAATAAGTGCTAAATTTTTAACGTGATCAGAGCTGCTTTTGAGCCAATCGCTTTTATCTAGCAGCTGAAGCTTATTCGCGTGCGCTTGCCTCTGGTAGGTGGTTGTGGATGATTTGTGTAATGATTGTATAAATAGCTGCTGTTGTTGTGTTTTCCAGCATTCAAGGAATGCCGTTTCAACGGCATTCCTAACAGCCTTTTTGTCTTTGTTATTGGTTAATTGAACGATATTTGTTTGTTTTTTTGCTAATTTATACTTTTCGATAGGACCAGCAAAGGAATAGATAAGTTGTTGAGCACCCAACGCAACTGTTGTTTGAGGGTTGCCAATACCTAAGCTTTTGTTGATAGTTGCATCAATTCCAACTTGTGGTAAATATTCTGACCAGACTTGCATGCCTTTTGCCTTGCTTGCTTCGATTGCATATTTGTATGCCTGCAAGTTCGGTTTG
Organism: uncultured Pseudomonadota bacterium; assembly: GCA_964495205.1. GTDB lineage: Bacteria > Babelota > Babeliae > Babelales > RVW-14 > GWF2-38-10. The sequence continues at coordinate 2,317 of CAZBUZ010000144.1, forward strand.
TTGAGCATGGCTATTTCAACGGCTTCAGCGATGGTTAGCGGTAACCTTGAATTTGCGGTTAAGTTGATTTGTTGTTCTTGGTGTATTGGTGCAGATGCTCCTAATCGAGCATTGCCATGCGGTATAAATGTTATTAAGAAAGAAATAAACACAAAAAGTATCATTACAAATTCCTCTTGTTTGCATAAAATTTTGTTTAAAGATGTCTTTCTATTTAAA
>CAZBUZ010000145.1:0-2495 GCA_964495205.1 uncultured Pseudomonadota bacterium
CCTGTAAAATCTACAAATAATTCTTCTATCCACCCATTAAATTTCGTTTGAACAATTGATACACGCGTTTCATCCACATCAACAATACCCACGGTTCTTATATGTTTTTTTAAGGCGCGTGTTTTTATGGGCTCGGTTACAATCCCCAGCAATTGTTGTCGTTGCGCATCAATATGAACGGGTACATACTCGGCAGTTTTATGTTTTTTTGCAGGCTTTTGTGACATATGCTGACCAACCATTGACTGGTGACGATCATGCTGTCCATCACGCCGAAAAAAGAAAAAGGCGCCAGCGCCAAGCACCAACACCACGATAAAACCACTGATTAAAAAAAAATTGGGATATCTCATAACCATCCTTCGGCATCAGGAGATGGAAGTTACTATCTCGGCAAAATTTTCCAAGGGAACACCAACGGCTCGTTCCAATTCAGCTAATAAAACTTCTCGTTCTATTTTGAGTCGGTAGTACGCCAATTGGACGTTGTGCAACTGTCGGCGTGTATCAAGAAGAAATAAAAAATCACGCTTGCCAACACGATACTTTGCGTGAGACGCGGCAAGCGTTTGCACTGTTTTTGGCACAATCTCGTTTCGATAAAGATCTATTTGTTTGTCGCTTGCGTGTATTTTTGCCAAAATTTCTCGTATGCGCCCACAAATCATTGTCTGCAAACCATATAAACTATTTTTTTGAGCAACAACACGAGCCTGCGCTTCTTGTACCTCACGCCGTTGCTTAAAACTGGCCCATAACGGCACATTGATACCAATACTTGCACCCCATGCATAGTCACCACCATGGCGCGCCTTTTCATACATAACGCCAACCATTGTATCAGGATAATATCCATGCTGAGCAAGTTTTACCATCGCTTGTTGTTCCTCAACCATTGCTTGCCTACCCTGCAATTCTGGACGTTTTTGCAACGCCAAGCGCACGAGCTTCTTCAAAGAAAATGAAAGCGGCTTGTGAAATTTTTCTACAGGCTGGGCGACAAAAGCTGATTGCGGATTATTCAGCAGCACATTGATCATCGCCTCAAAACCTTCTTGCTCACTCTTCAGCGTAAAATCATCATTTTTGAGTATCTGCAGATCAATTTTTGCTTTTAAAATTTCTTCTTGCGCTCCTTTGCCTACTTTGTACAAAGCTAACGTAGATGCGATGATTCGTTCAACAATGCGTTGATTTTGGAGATTAATTTTTTGCGCTATATAATTGAGAAGAAGCTGTAGATATGCCTTTTTCGCTTGCAAAATAAGTTCTTGCTGTGTGGTAATTTCTTCACTTTTTACTACATCAAGCGTCTTTTTAGCCGCCAGCCCTTTGACCCAAAGCTTACCAGATGTTGGCAAGGCTTGAGAAAGTTCAAAGCGAACCATCGGCATAAATTTAGATTGTTCGGTCAAGGGGTTATGCATGGTCTTAACCATAAATTGGGGATCATCAAGAATTTGAACGCGAGGAATGGTAAATTGTGCAGCTTTAACGCGTTCACGCACCGCAAAAAGATTAGGGTTACGCTCTAAAACTTGGTTAACCAGATGATGCATAAAAAATACTTCGGGTTTTTCTTCTTGAGCACAAATGATAGGGAGCGATAACAAAAAGATCCAGCTTAATCTCAACAACCTTATATAAGAAAAAATGGGTAATATCATCCTAGTTTGCATAAACGATGAATAAGACATCTTCATCAAATCCCTATGTTTTGCTTGCCAGCACCGTAGCCATTTTAAACATAGTTGTTGTTTAACGAAGACAGATCAATCGTGTCAACAAAACAAAATTTTTTCACGCTTTTTTGAAGACAACAAAAAACCGCTCAAGCAAAGATGCAGAGCGGCTTTATATGCTATAAACAAAAAATTTTGCGTTACGGCTTCAAACCCAAAAATGCCAGCTTGCGTTTTTTATGGCCAAGCTTGTAAGCCTCTGTTTTTCTTAACAAATCAAGCTCTATAATTTTTTTATGAGGCTCCCATTGGTCAGTTACCCAGTAGACGATAGGAGCATTTTTATAAAAACACGCAGGTCTAAATGCTTTGACCAGCTCAAGCTCATCAATAGCAGCACGGGTAACAAAAAGGTCAACATCAAACTCCGTGGTACGCAAAAAGGTCCGCCAGTCATGTTCATAAATCTCAACATTTTCAAAACCTAATTGCTCCACAACTTCAAGTAAAAACTGCTGTTTCTTCTTGGTAACTTCAATCAAAACAACATGCAAATGAGGAAACATAATCTTGAGGGGTAGAGCAGGAAATCCGGCTCCAGTACCAATATCGCAAAGCGTTTTAATCTTCGTCAAATCCTGGAAACTCTTTAAGGCAAGCGAATCGGCAAAATGTTGGCGAACAATACCGGACAAATCACGGATTGCTGTAAGATTAAATTCTTTGTTGCGCTGACTAAGCAACTCCTCATAACGCTGGAACTGCGATAATTGTCGATCTGATAGTCCAAATTCCTGCTGAAAATCTTCCCAT
>CAZBUZ010000146.1:0-2455 GCA_964495205.1 uncultured Pseudomonadota bacterium
TTTTAAAAATTAAGATTTTAGTTTTTTAGTCTCACATGTATCTGAACCTAGACAGCGCTCGCTCGGGCTTTATGTTTAGGGTCGCGTGCGCTGCTCCTTGATGAGCCAACATCAGCGCTTGATCCGGCTAACGTTGAGATGCTTGCCAAATTATTGCGTGAATTGGCATCACAGGGAATGGCGATTGCCATTTCAAGCCAAGACATGAACTTTGTGCAACTAGTACTTGATCGTGTCTACCTGCTTGATGCTGGAGCGATTGTGGATGCATATGATGCTGCCGTGGAGAAGAATTTGCAGCCATCGAGTAAGGTGTATGCATTTGTGCATTATCAGGGGGCATAGAAGAAATTTTTCGGTGTGCCATATTTTTAGACTCTTGCTTTTGAGCGGGCAATTGAGCTACATCTAAAAACATATGTTTATGAATCTTTAGATGGAAAGGAGCTTATATGAAAAAGATGTTGAGCGGAAGTATGCTCTTGATGCTTGTGCTCAGTTGTGTTGATCTGAGTAGCATAGAAGTTGATTTTGCCGCTATTGCGCACGGCATGCCGATGCATGATTTGACGCAGACCAATACGTTGCTGATGGCGCGTGGAAGTAGAAGGCGTGGCGGGAATGGGCAGTGGAGACGAGCTCGCTCAGTTCGGCGTCGATCTCGTGTGCCATCGCGGCGTGTTAGTTCAAGGCCTGCACGATCTTATAGATCGCGTGCCGCAAGAAGATCGCGAGTTCGGTCTCGCGCGGTAAGAAGATCACGCGTTCGTTCACAAATGCGTAGAGCTCGTCGTATTGCACGATGGCGTTGGGGGCGTCCTTATTTTTGGGGACCGCGGTACTTTTTTGCAGGGATAGGTTTTTATTATTATCCTGGCTGGGGTTTTTGGTATTATCCACCGTATTATTGCTGGTACTATCCATGGGCGGGTTATTGGTATTACCATCACCTAGGATATTGGTATTATCCTCGTTTGCATTTTAGCGTTTACATGGCTTCTGAACCTAATCGTATTGTTTTTGTTGATAATGATTCTCGCGATGATCTGTATTATGCGGTGTATCTCCGTCAACACGTTGGTAATGATTTTTATCTCTATCGTGTGGACGATCCAATACGTATCGATCCTCGTCGATCAGCCAAAGTTTATTTGCCTCGGGACAAAGATAAAGAATATGTTATTTTGGCAGATAAAAATGAAGACAAGCTTCCTCGCCGTGTGCGCCAAAGCGATTCCGGTAAAGTCGTAGAAAATGGCGATGGGGAGATTCCTGAGCTTAAGCAAGAGGAATATGCCAAGATTAAGGTTGAAGATTTATCCAAAGACGAAAAGCGTAAACTGAAAAAGATGAAACGTAGCATGGCCAAGAAAAATAGGACAATGAAAAAGGCTGTTCAAAAAATTGAAAATATAGATGATCCTGAGACTGAAATAAAGCATATGGAGGCTGAGCAGCGGCCGGAGGATATTGATCCCGCGCATCGTGAGATTGAGGCGGGCGCTGTTGAATAGCCTTTTATTTAAGACTCAATAGGCTTAGATAGTGAAGAGGGGCGGAGTGCTAAGAAATCGCCCCTCTTTTGTATGTTAAAAGACGGGAATTAATGGCGTATAGGGTTTGCAGCAGCAATTGTCTACGCAACACTGGCAGCCGCAGTTTGTGCAGCAAGGGGCGCAGCAGGAACAACATGATTGACATGAATTACAGCAAATGGCTAGTAAAAAAACTGATGGTGTTATGACGAAGCGTGATGATGCTTGTAGCTGTTGTTTTGCTTGGCAAAGCGATTCACATACTCGTTTTTGATGTTGATCTAAAACAATTATTTGTTGTGTTTTTTGAAGGTGCATGATTATTTCTGTTGCCTGGTTGTGCGTTGATAGGTCTTCATTGCCAATGAGTCTGACTTCTCTCAAATTAGGAAAAAGTTCCTTCGTGAAGAGCGGGATGCCGGCGAGATCATTATGACTGAGCAGCAATATTTCTGTTGCTTGAGTGATTGCTTCTGGGACGTCGTGAATAAAGTCGATCAAAGAGGTATCGTTGATGCTTAGGCCCGAAAAGTTGAGAATGGCTCTTTGGTTGCGTGGGCTGAGGAACTGGCTATACCGTTTATCGAGTTCTTGTTGGTATGCTGATGAGAATATTCTTTCGCCTTGATGAGGATGTATGAAAACCGGTCTACTTGCCCCGATTCCTGTGAATGCTTGTTGCATTGTGAGTAAACATGGAAAGAAGAGTAAGAGCGTGATGACTCTTTTCATATGATACCCCCCCTTGGGTATAAAAAAATAGATGAGATTTTAACAACTATATCATATGATACTGCAGTTGATTTTTATTCTTCAAGTTTTATCCGTTTTGAGGATGAGATTGTTGTATTATCAACCTTGAAGATGTTTTTCTATATCCTCAACAGTCTTAAGCGCTTCAAGTCCAATTGCCTGTTCCA
>CAZBUZ010000147.1:0-2433 GCA_964495205.1 uncultured Pseudomonadota bacterium
TTTGTTCCCTGGAGTATACCAGGGTTGGTGTCGCACTTCATTCTAGAATTTTCCACTTGAAAAGCAGCCTGCCAAGCATCAAAGAAATAGAAGCCGAGCTAGAGAAAAAAAAAATATTAACCAAATCAAAAACCAACAAACAAAAAATACGAACAGGAGAAAAGCAGCAAAATGATAGATAGTACCATTATAATTGGCAATATCACCACCCTAAAGCCATTGCAAGAACAGTTTTTTGAGGAATACCACCGCATGTTTTCACCAATAGTGCGCCAAGCCATAGGGCTACCGCCCACAAGTGAACCGCATGAAACCGCCGATTTTCTTAAGGCCGCCTTGGAAGATCCGCAACATCGCATGTTTTATTGCATCTTCGACAATCAAACCAACAAACTTATCGGCTCAGTTTGCATACGAACTCCGAATCATCCCAATGGCCAGCTCGGTGCATGGGTTAATGAAAACTTTTGGGGCGGCGGGCGCTATCAAGAGGCGTTATACTTGCTCCTGATGCAATATTTTGCCTCAACACACAATGACTCAGTTAATGCCTTTATTGAGGTAAACAATAAACGAAGCCTTAAGGCCCATCAAAAAACGGGTTTTGAGATCGTTGAAAAATTACCAGAAGATCTTACGTGTTGCCCTGGAAAACAAACGCATAAAATTGTTTTAACGCGAGGAGCGTTTGATAAGGCACAAAAAAGCTTCGAAGGAATTTGTAATGAAAATAAATAAAATATTCTTTATTCCGTATATGGTTATTATTTCTTTAGCACTACTCAGCTGCAATGTTGCTCACAAAGCCAGCAATCGAGAAACAATCTTTGATAAAATTGTCTCTATACCCAAAACATTGATTCTTGATATCCCAAAACTCCCGCCACTGTGCGATGAGATTCCTGGCCTCAAGAAAGGTTTTGTTGATGTCAAAAATGGCCAACTTTACTATGAAGAAGAAGGCCACGGGATCCCTCTTGTGCTGCTTAATTCAGGGCCTGGCGGCTCTCATCATCACTATCACCCACACTTTTCAAAAATGAGCGATGTTGCACGGGTCATTTATTACGATGCACGTGGAACAGGCAAATCAAGTGTTGATGATACAGGAAAAACTTATACCATCAGGCAGGCCGTTGAAGACATCGAAAGTTTACGTAAGGCATTAGGCATTGAAAAATGGGCGATATTGGGCTGGTCATTCGGCGGATTTTTGGCACAATGCTACGCCTTAACCTATCCGGAACACATAACCGGGCTGATTTTGGTTGCCGCATCAGATGGATTAAAAAAGGTGGAAATGAAACCATCGCGGCAACTCATGTTTATTTCAAAAGAAGAAAAAGATGCAATACAAAAAATTTATGCCAATAAAAATGCAAATAAGTTAACGCTAGAACAAGCTGTTTACAATGCACACTTAGCTGGCGATTGGAAGCGACAATCTTATTATAAACCAACACCCGATGAGTTCATTCGCACGACTCTTTACGAATGGACGCCAGCACCCGGATTTAGAGAATTGATATGTTCAGATGAAAGCAAAATCGGCTTGGACAATAAGTTTAATGATTTTGAAATACCAACATTAATTTGTGAGGGAAGATGGGATTTGACATGGAATACCGACAAGGTTGATTTCATGCGCAAAAATCATCCTCGCGCACAGGTTGAGTATTTTAAAAGCTCAGGACATCAAATTTTTGCTGATGAACCAGAAAAATTTTTTAAACTACTCAAAGATTTTCTAGAAAAATCGAACAAGATACAAATTGTCTACAAACCAGGCAACAGGTTGATTTGGCCGCAACCACCATCTGAGTTGGTATGTGCAATGCTTATGACACTAGCATTGCCAAACGATGAAAAAAAACTCGACAAAGTAGTAGAGATATATCAACAAGCAATCACTAAAAACAATCAAGATCCCGAGCTGTGGGAACAATTCTTTTTTGCCTTTTTTCGCAAAAAAGGATATGCCGAAAAGGCACTAGAAGCTTTGCAGCGCTATGAACATCTTGCTAAAAAGCAAGACCCTGAAGCATTGTCAGCATATGGCCACTGCATAAAAGTTTGGCGTGGACAATTGTTAGATTCGCTTGGCAAAAGAAATGAAGCAATCAAATATTATCGAGAAATTTTGCAAAATTTTAAAGGAGTTAATGAGCACTGCAGCGATATTGATCGAAAATGGCTGGAAGATCACCTTAAGAATCCGTTTACATTGGATTGATTGGTTGTAAAAAGTTGTACGGTAGGACAATAGAATGTTATGCCTGCACCTCCATAACCGGTTGGCGTGACCAAAACCGCAATCAGATTCAGCATTGAAAAAAATCATGGACAAAGCCCTAAAAGATCAACATCACGCTACAAAAGAAAGGCAACAAAATGAAAGAAATTAGAGCATCGGCATCCGGCATTATATTTGAT
>CAZBUZ010000148.1:0-2432 GCA_964495205.1 uncultured Pseudomonadota bacterium
GTCCGTGAGATTATCTTCTCAACCAAACAAGAAGCTAAAAAATAAAACAAAATTTCCCCCCAATGCGCCATCGGCTTCATTGGGGGGAAACGTTATGAACAAGGGAAAATGATTATATTCTTTCGCCAACGCGATCAAATGCTGCTCTATCCAGCCAATCTGGCGTTTCACCCATAAAGACCTTTAAAAAGGACGCAAATTCGCCATCAAGCGGAAAAAGACTATACCCAAGTAATTTGATGAGTGTAAGCTCTCCTTCGTTTATTTCTTTTAGTGAGAAAGGATGAGAAAGCTTTTTTTCTCCATGCTTTCTATATAAAACGCTAGAAATAACCGACCAATCGCTGTTTTTATAGGTGACATCATCAGTAATCTTCGATGCTGCCAAACATGAGACTAAAAAATAGAATCGTATATTTCTTACCGTCAAATTAATTTCAGGATGTATTTCAAGCATTCGCTGTAAATTCATCAATGCAACAACCAACACCACGCGTTCAAGCTGAGCCCGCTGAAGAATATGGCAAGCCCAATGATACAGAGATATTTTTTGAGATTCGTGATGTATTTTGCAATTTTCACCCTCGGCAGGTTCAGACATTAGTCGAACGAGATAGTTGGCAACTTTGGTACAAAATTCTTTATCAGTTACCTCAAACAATACGGCAGACCTCACATTATCAGAGCAATAGGCAAGCGTTTCTTGATAATGTAATTTTTCATAAAGCGATTCTCGTTCATCAAGAGAGGAACCCAAAAGGCTGGAAAAATAAACCACCGTCACCGCAAATAAGAGAACATGCATTAAAAAATGTTTTTTCATAATAAAATAATTCTTTGTTTTGAAATATTAAACGATAACAATCAAAATTATTACACGGCAGCTTCGCCCAAAAATCGCAAGCGAGCTCGATCAATCACGGGTGGCACATCACGTATAAAATGTTCAACAAACTGGTCAAATGTCATCTCACCTCTGCTTACAGCACTTGTTGAATCAACAAAGCCAGTCAAAACTTGGCAACCCAAAAGATTAAGAAATTCTAATTCCATGGTATTTATCTCAGTTAATGGAAAACGGCCATTCGAAATGGTTACCCAGCCCTTATTCAGATATACAACATCCAATAAAACTTTAGAGGCAACCAAGCAAGAAATAAGAAAAAGTCTTCTCACATTTGCCGTTGTTAGCTGTAAACGGTGATAGCGAGTAATTATAATCTTTAAATTCATACATGCCAGCACCACCACTATACGCGGCATCTCCGAAACACGCAAAATTTGTCCAATCCATCGCTCTAAAGAGTAGTCCCTTGGTTCACCTCTCAACATTAAACAGACAGGATCTCCTTGGGAAAAGGGCAACAATGGCACCATCAAACCAACCAAAAAACACACAACTTTGGCGATGAATTCCTTATCTGGTATAACACGCATACAGACTTCAGCACCGGTGTCGCAACCACGTAACATAACAGGTTGGCGAGACAATCGCTCCTCAAGCCATTGCAGATCATCTTCCACACGCATTAATGATCCTGGTTCTTCATCACCACCAAGACGCAAGCCTTGCATAGATGAAGCAAGCGAACAAACTGATTGCGGTTCTCCTACCGCAGGTGCAGGCGCTGCCGCTGCAAGAGAACTTGGCGCTGCAGGCGCAGGCACATTAGGTTCCATCGCCTGACTAGAGGTGCAAAACAGAGATAAACAACTAAATAAAACTCGTCCCATATAGGTAATCATAACAAATCAATCTCAATCATTATTTAAAATTAAAAAAAGATGCCACATTGCAATGCATGGCAAGAAAACAACAGCAATTACTATTAGTATATTAAGGCTAACCCCAAAAGACAAATGCCCCCAGCCGTACGCTTTTTGAATAGTTTCAACCAATATACGCCCAAACAGGACCCCAATAATACAAGTTTCAACAAAAGACCGCAAGAACTTGTTATGCTTTGAGGGATTTTTGTAACAGCAGGAAAAACAATACTTATTTTTATCAAAGATTTTGATATTCTTAAGGCTTATTGAACATTCTCACCCTATGAACAAAAAAACAAGGGCTCACGCATGGAAACACAAAACAATCACGCGTTTAATCAATTTCTTCAATCCGCACTTAACGAGCCACAATTACAGGCTGTAACGCAAAAGAATGGAGCTCTTTTGGTCACGGCTGGCGCCGGATCGGGCAAAACACGCGTCATCACTGCACGCGTTGCAAACCTCATTATCAATGAACAGGTTATGCCATCAACAATCGTAGCCTTAACCTTTACCAACAAAGCCGCCGGTGAAATGAAAGAACGTCTTATTAATTTTTTAGGCGCTCATCACCGCTTGCCTTTTATTGGCACCTTTCATGCCTATTGTTTGCTGCAATTACGAGCCAACCCGCACCTGCTTCCCTTTCCCACATTCTC
>CAZBUZ010000149.1:0-2407 GCA_964495205.1 uncultured Pseudomonadota bacterium
ACTTCCCTCTACAATCAGGTTCAAATCGTATTTTGCAGCTTATGAATCGTAATTATACGACGGAAGAGTTTGTAGAAAAAATTGGCTGGATTCGTGAAATGCTTCCTGGCGCAACGATTTCAACCGATATCATTGTTGGATTTCCTGGTGAGACGGAACAAGAATTTGAGCAGACAATGGCGGTTGTTGAGGCTGTTCGCTTCGACCTTATTTATCCATTTATTTACTCGTCACGCAAATACACCAAAGCAAGCTCCATGGAAGATAGTTGTTCACTCGCAGAAAAAACAAGACGTCTTGAGCATCTACGTAAGCGACAAACGGATATTGCCGCAGCATTAAATTCAGTAAATATTGGAAAAAACTTGCAAGTTCTAGTTGAAAAACGTCTGGCACGTGGTAAACTGCTATCTAGAACAGAGGGAAATATTCGTGTCCTTATGGATGGTGATGATGAGCTCATTGGGCAGTTTGTTACCGTTCGTGTTGAGCAGGCGGGGCCTACGAATTTGATAGCTGTTATCGTTCCTTGAAAAATTTTTCGGCGGCATAGCCAAGTGGTAAGGCAGTGGACTGCAAATCCGCGATTCCCCGGTTCAAATCCGGGTGCCGCCTTTCTAAAATGATGTGCCGGGGTGGCGGAATTGGTAGACGCAAGGGACTTAAAATCCCTCGGGTGAATAACCCGTGCCGGTTCGAGTCCGGCCCTCGGCACCAGTCATTTTTTTTCTTCTAATCCCTTTTGCTTCCTAACAAAATTTGACAAAGAATACTTGACAAAAGTTATTTGATGAACGATTCTGTGATAAGTGATCACTGATTAACGTTGTAGGTGGTGTTGTTAAAAGTGTTTGCAGTTTAACCCGCTCTTAAAGAGAGGAGATTTTTCATGAACAAGGCTGCATTGATTGAGCAAATGGCCAAAGAGACCAAATTGCCTAAAATAGCTTGCAAAAATGCGTTGGAATCCTTCATTAAAGCAGTAGAAGGAACATTGAAAAAAGGTAAATCAGTTGTATTGACTGGTTTTGGAACCTTCGCTGTTATGAAAAGAAAAGAACGCTTGGGCATTAACCCAGCCACAGGCCAAAAGATGAAGATTCCTAGCAAGCGAGTTCCAAAGTTCAAGCCTGGTAAAAAATTAAAAGACATTGTAATGTAGTTTTTACTACATTAAATTGGTACTCAGAAAAGGACGTTAGCCGTTTGAGCTACCGTCCTTTTTTTATTGGTATTGTGTGATTTTTTTGTGATTTATCGCAATAGGGCAATGGGCTATGTTACACTAAGATTGTTGGTATGCCATGGTGGCATGCAATGAACAAGCAAAAAAGGAACAAGGAGGTGTTATGTCTGTTGCATCGACATTCGATACGGTAATGAACAATCTCAAGGGTTTATGGCAAAATTTTGACTTAAAAAAATGGGCAGAAAGCATTGGCGGTTCTTCAGCTCAGGCCATCCAAGCTGCTGTTTATTTTGGTTTGAGTTTTGCAATTGGTTTCTTATTCAAAAAATATTTTAAATTCTTATTTATGAGCTTAATCGTTTCGGCTTTTGTCATCGCCTTTTTGCATTACAACAAGCTTGGCGTTAGCGTTGATTTTAAGACGATCAAAACGATGATAGGGCTTGGTGATAAGGCGGGAAGCGCTGACATGAATACGCTTATCACGCGATTTTTTGATTGGGTTCGCGATAATATGTTGCTCTTTATATCTTCTGTTGTTGGCTTTTTCGTCGGCTACAAATTGGGCTAATAGCATAACAACATCGGGGGGATCTTGTGGGTGACATTGCGTATCGTTTGTTAAGCCAAGAAGAGAAGCTACGTAAAAATATTTCTGAAGATGTTATTATTGAGCTCGTTGATGCGATGCTGCATAAAGCAATCATGTACGAAGCTTCAGATATCCATCTTCAGCCAGAAGAGCATAGTGCACGCGTGCGCTATCGTATGGATGGCATATTATACGATCAGGATGCTTTTTCTGTTGAGCAGTCTGCTGCCGTTATTTCACGCCTAAAGGTTCTTGCTTCTCTTGATATTGCACAAAATCGGTTGCCACAAGATGGTAAATTTCGTGTTGAGATTACATCGGACGACCGTAATGTAATCATCGATTTGCGTGTTTCAACTTTTCCTTCCATGTATGGCGAAAAAATGGTCATTCGTATTCTTGATCGGTCTCAAGGTGTGCGCACATTGCAAGAACTGGGTTTTTCAAATGATCTGTTGGTGCAAACGTGTGAGCTTATTGCCAAACCTCACGGTTTTTTCTTGCTTACTGGGCCAACGGGATCTGGAAAGTCTACAACGCTCTATGCCTTTTTGTCTCATATGAACACAGCTGAGCGCAATATCGTAACCATGGAAGATCCTGTTGAATACAACATTGAAGGTATT
>CAZBUZ010000150.1:0-2396 GCA_964495205.1 uncultured Pseudomonadota bacterium
CAGGGTGACAATATGGGATTTTTTTATGGCTCACTTGTCATGCTGAACTTGTTTCAGCATCCATCTTTAATCGAGGTTTTTTGTATGAATTCATTTTGCTTTACAATGCGAAGTCCCCAATGCATCAACGGGGTGTTTTACAATGCTGTTTTTTCGAGTAATTTTGCCATAATTGCGTAATAATCAGGAATTCGTTTTGTGATACGTTGAGCAATCGGTTCATGGTACGTATGAGATGTTAGGTTGCGTGCGTCGACCATTTCTATGAGAAACTCCACTTCTTTCTCATTAACAATATGAGCTTTAAAGGCTCCGCGGAATACGTCCTTTGGGTATTCACACACAACTCCAAAGCTTCTTGCAAGGTAATTTTTAAGATATTTCCAGACCGTGTCAACGGAGTATTCAAAGCGTTGGATTAATGAATCTCTGTAGATACGAATATGCTCCGGTGCCTTTGCCTGTGCCGTTAAATCAAAAATGGTAAGGTTTTGATTTTTTTCAAGAAAAACCAAAAGCGTATGGATACTTTTTACTGAGTTACTTGCGGAGGAATATTTTTCTAGAAGTTGATCTTTGGTTACCATGCTATACCGTGTGATAAAATTTGTTGTTGCAGCGAATCAGAAGAATCGTGTAAATCAACGATGTCAACAAAATAAGGAATTATTGATTCTCTAATGTCATCTTTGATGTTGCCAAGAACGGTTAGTGGAAGTTGATTTTTGGCATCAAGTGCTATGTCGATGTCTGATCGTGATGAATGAGTTTTTTGCGCTCGTGAGCCGAATAAATAAATTTTGGCCTCTGGTAGATGTTTTTTTATAATCGCGATGAGAATCTTTTTGTATTTTTCAGGAACCATATTTTTTTAAATCTTTTTTTGTTGATGAAGTGATTTTTTCATAAACTATCTTAATCACAAAAGAAAGGGCTTTCAAGTTTTCTATTAATCTTTTTCTGGGGTGACGCTTGTAATGCCGGTTGACAAGCGGGGCTCGTAGCAGTAGACTCATAAACTATACAAAAAATTGGAAGGGCTTTATGAAAATGTTGTTGCCAAATAGTTTTTCAGGTTATGTAGTGCGTGCTGACAAAGCATGTATCTATTCTTGTTTTGGTGACAGTGCTCTTCATTCGTGTTCATATAGTAGGAACCATAATAGTAATAGTAGTATTAGTACTACATCATTGCTGGGATTGCCCACCGGGCGGCGTCTTAGCTCTTAATTTATAACGAGATTGTGAAGATAAAAACCCCGGCGATAAAAAGCCGGGGTTTTTTGGTTTAATTGCTTTTCTCAGAAAGGGCCAGAATGATCAACGACCCAAAGGCCAGTGCGCAGTATGTTGCGTTGTTGGACAAAAAAGAAACAGAACGTGCAATTCATTTTATCAAACGCAGCTTTCAGGATGCATTGGCAAAGGAATTAAACCTTTTACGGGTCACGGCGCCTTTGTTTGTGAAGGATGAAACCGGTATCAACGATGATTTGAGTGGCGTTGAGCGTCCTGTGCAATTCGACATAGCGGACGATGATGGCTCCAGGGGTGTTGTGGTTCATTCGCTTGCCAAGTGGAAGCGTTTGGCGCTTAAGCGGTTTCAGATGAAGCCAGGAGAAGGTTTGTATACCGATATGAATGGCATTCGAGCTCAAGAGGGCTTGGATGAAATTCATTCTTTGTATGTTGATCAATGGGATTGGGAGCGGGTTATTTCGCGTGTAGAGCGTTCGCTTGATTTTCTTAAGATGATTGTTCGCAAGGTTTATCATGTGATTTATTCAACGGAGCATGCTGTTGAAAAGGTGTATCCACAAATCACATCGCAGTTGCCTGAAGAGATTCATTTTGTGCATGCCGAGGAGCTTGAAGCGCAATATCCAACGCTTACACCGGCTGAACGCGAACATGAAATTTGTAAAAAACACGGTGCTGTTTTTGTAATAGGCATTGGCGCTGAACTAGAAAGCGGTAATCCGCATGGATGTCGCGCCTCTGATAATGATGATTGGTCGGTTATAACTCATAATGGATTTAAAGGTCTCAATGGAGATATTTTAATTTGGAATCCTATGTTGCAAGCGCCGCTGGAATTATCTTCGATGGGGATTCGTGCTGATAAGGTTGCTCTTGAACGACAATTACCATTACGTGGACATGAATATCGCAAAGATTATTTATTCCATCGCATGGTGCTGAATGATGAAATTCCTTATTCAATCGGCGGTGGGATTGGGCAGTCTCGTTTGTGCATGTATTACCTGCGCAAGGCTCATATTGGCGAGGTGCAGGTGAGCTTATGGCCGGAAGAGATGATTGATCAATGCCTCGCGCGTGGTATCGAGTTGTTGTAAGGTCGGTAAAAATATTTTGATTGACAATCTTATGCTCGC
>CAZBUZ010000151.1:0-2396 GCA_964495205.1 uncultured Pseudomonadota bacterium
CATGAATCATTGCCATTTTTTTCATACGTTCATCAGTCATATTCAAATGACCACAGACAATGTCAACCTCATTGTTTCCAAGCGCATCACCAACCTCAGAAACGTAGAATACGTTTCTTTTAAGCTGGGCATTCAGTTTCTGGCCGATGGCAAAGGCAACATCCCAATCAAATCCGTTATGGGCATCTCCAGAGGTACCAATCGGATGTCCATGTACTAACCCCACCGTCAAATATTCCAATGGCCTACGCTCGCAGCTCTGAAAACCCCAAAAGGCCAATCCGCCAAAAAAAAATGCTACCAATACCGCAAAAACTACAAACTTCATTACAGGCCTTTCGCTTGATTGCGCACGCTGATATCGCTTGAAAAACTATTCAGCATATCGGCTACTTGTTGTTTTGCTTTTTCAAGCCGGGCATCAAATGATGCATCCTGATCAGACAAAACATTAAATCTGCTTAACAAACGCCACAACTCAACCCAATCAGCAGCTTCTGACAGGTAACCCGCCAACGGCTGGTGACCAGGCGTGGCAGCTTTGCATGAATCCATGTACGCAAAGATGCGAAAGAGCATTTCAACACCAAGGTGAAAGAACTGCGAAATCTTAAAGGAACGCAAATTTTTCGCTTCAGCAGACCCAGATTTCACCTCCTTATGCGGTGAGGTTAAGCGGACGTAATCATATAAACTTGCCAATGCATAGGCCAACGTCTTGGGAACATTATAGACGCACTGCTTTGCCAAACAACCTTGCTGGTCTTTAAAAAGTTCTTTGATGATTTTTGCATCAATCGCCACCATTGATAACACGGCTGATGCCTTGATTGCCCAAGCATTCTCGCTATCTGCGGTTAAAATCCCGGGTACCTGGGCAAGCGTACCCAAAAGCTCTAGCACCGCCTGATGGTCACCACACCAAGCAACTGATCGCGTTCCACGATCATGCATTTTTGAAAAAACATCATGCAAGCCCCCCTGCAAGGACAATAGGCTCACCAACATCATTGCGACGGCACAGCAACGTGCCTTACTATTAACATTTACCATAAAAACTCCTTTCGCTTTGCTCTCACCCTTTTTTTATTTTACAATAGGCTAGCGTGGTTGTTTGTTTTTTTGCAAGTAAGAACAAAGATTCATGTGATGAAGGCTTACGATGAATGCCCAAAAATTTAAGACCCATTTCCCCTTCTTCTCCTCAGCAAAACGCCCAACGGCGGTGTATCTGGATAATGCTGCAACCACCCATAAACCCAAAGCGGTCATCGATGCAATGGTAGATTTTTACACCAATCATAACGCAAACGTTCACCGCTCCCTCTACGACCTGGGTGAAGGCACCACTACCCTCTACGAACAAGCACGCGAAAAGATTGCCCACTTCATCAACGCTAAGCATCCCGAGGAAATAATCTTTACCAGCGGCACCACCGAAGGGATCAACTTTATCGCCAGCACGTGGGCGGCGGCCACCCTCAAGGCAGGCGACCATATTCTCCTTAGCCAAGCAGAACACCACGCCAATCTACTCCCCTGGCAGCAGGCTGCTAAAAACACGGGGGCAGCGCTAAGCTTTATCGAGGTGGACCCAAAAACGTATGAATTCAAGTTGGATGAACCCCGTCTCGCTTCGCTCGGTGGTTCGACAAGCTCACCACGAACGGGGTTAGGATCACCACGAACAAACGTAGAAACCTCAAGAACAGAGATAGAATCCCCACAAATCGAAAACAATTGGGCGTCTAAAGCCGACTCTTTTAAATCCGTTCGCCCTGAGCTTGTCGAAGGGTTCTCTCTACCTGATTTATTCGCCAACACCAAACTTGTCGCCATCACAGCAGAATCCAATGTTCTCGGCCCAGTATGGAACCATAAAACAGACCAACTCAAAAAATTTATCGACGCTGCTCATCAGGCAGGCGCTAAAGTTTTACTAGACGCCGCTCAAATGGTTGCTCACACCCGCATTGACGTACAACATCTTAATGCCGACTTCGTCGTATTTTCAGGCCACAAAATGTTTGGGCCAACCGGTATCGGCGTCTTGTATATCAAACGCGAACTTCATGACGCCATCCCCCCCTATCAACGAGGAGGTTCGATGGTCCATTCGGTATCATTCACCAGCGCCACGTGGGCACGAGCACCACAAAAATTTGAAGCCGGCACACCGCCCATCGCACAAGCAATCGGGCTCGGTGCCGCCGTCGATTACCTACTGGAACAAGTCGACTTTGAATCGCTCGCCAAACATGAGGCAAGCCTGTGCGCCTATCTGATTGCAGGTCTTGAGTCATTACCGGGCATCAGCATTGCCGGCAATCAAGATCGCATCTCAGATCATGGGCATCTGGTCAGCTTTGCCGTTGAGGGCATCCATGCGCATGAAT
>CAZBUZ010000152.1:0-1380 GCA_964495205.1 uncultured Pseudomonadota bacterium
GGGGGGTTTTGCCACCCCCCTCCTGGAGACCTCCAGGGCACCAAAGGACTACGCCCTTTGGAATCCCAACGCGCAAAGGCGCAGTGTCGCCTAAGCTTCGCGCTATGCGCTACGCCGAGGCGAACATCTGCTTGTTGCGCTAATGGGGCAAAATAATATAAGCGCTGCGCGTGTTTTTTACGCATATTTGCCGCAACCTGTTTTGCGTAGAAAAACATAAATTTAATCTCTATTAGCGCAACGGAGCTGTATTCGGCGCGACATGCGCAGCATGATCGTAGCCGATACTGCGTTTTTGCGCGTCGGGGTCAAGGGGCTTGCCCCTGCACACGGGTGGTCCAGGAGGGAGGGTTGTGCTACCCTCCCTCCTGGTAAAAAAGCAACCCTTTGACGAACACATGAATTTAGCCCACAATAAAAAAGTTATTCACGGTTTGTTCTTCTTAATGGGGTATTTGGGAAAGTCATTTTTAAATGAGGATTGGGTTTATGAAAAAAAATGCATGTACTGCTGCTGTTTTCATGCGGTTGACCATCTTTTTGTGTATCGTTACGGGGTTCGTTACCCCATCACGTGCTCACGAATTTTCGGCGAGTGCTCAAACAAAAATGCTGAGCGCTAAGTCGTGGGAAGACATTTGTGAGCAGTCGAAAAATGCTGTTATTCAAATTTTAACCTTTGCAAAAAGCCCTGATATTCTTGAACCCTTCAGATCACCTGAGCGTCCTCGCTGGCGTGGCTCTGGCTTTTTTATCAAGCCGCAGGGCGATAAAGACGTTTATATCCTCTCAAATTTCCATGTTGTTGAAGAAAAAGAGCTTTGTTACATGCAGTTGCCGATCTTGAGTAAAGAACGATTCCTTTTGGAGGTTGTTGGCAGTTGTCCTGACAAGGATTTTGCCTTACTCAAGCTTAAGGATAAAGATTGCGTAAAGATCAAGCAGCTGCTCAATGTTCCAGAACTTCCGTATCTTGAGTTGGGCAACTCGGATAAACTTGCCGAAGGTGAAGAAATTATGGCGCTGGGTTATCCGCTTGGCATGGAAAACTTTAAAGGCTCTAAGGGAATTTGCTCTGGCCGCGAAAGCAGCCGTTTGGGCGAATGTATCCAAACAACGGCACCGATTAACCCAGGAAATTCTGGTGGGCCCGCTGTGGATAAAACAGGCAAGGTGGTTGGTATCAGTGTTATGAAGCAAGTTGGCGTTAACGTTGAAGGCATCGCCTTTTTAATTCCCATTAACGATGTCGTTCTGCTTATGCCACAATTGAACAATGGCAACATCTTGCGTTTACCGTTCTGGGGCTTTGAGTATAACCCAACGACCGAATATGCGCTTGGCCGCTGGCAGGCGCCAACCAATGGTGGTGTTTATATC
>CAZBUZ010000152.1:1390-2354 GCA_964495205.1 uncultured Pseudomonadota bacterium
ATATCAAAAAAGTCTTTAGGGCATCACTTTTTGAAGAAGCGGGAATCCAGCAGGGCGATATTCTTTACCACGTTAACGGCAACCTTATTGATCGTTTTGGATACCTCTATACGCCATGGGGTACGGGTAAGATCAAACTTCATGACTACCTTAACCGCCTAGAAATTGGTTCGAACGTAAGCATGGTTGTCTACAGCGATGGTGTTGCAAAAAGCTTTAATATTACCATCAAAACGCGCGTGCCATTCAAAATTGATAAAATTTATTCACCCTATGAGCCGCTTCATCCTTATGAAGTCATTGGTGGCTTGGTGGTAAGCGAGCTTTCTATTAACCATATTCAAGAATTTATTCAACGTTACCATGGGGCTATTGATCCTTCAGACGATGATATTGCCATCTTCCTGCGTTATTCCAATCCAAACAAACGGCATGAAAGCCGTCTCATTATTTCATCCGTGCTTCCTGATTCTCCAGGTGATAAGACTCGTTGCTTTGATGATTCTCTTGATCGCATTATCAGCAAAGTGAATAACATCCCCGTCAAGACCATTGACGATTTCCGTAATGCGGTGCGTGCATCAGTTGGCAAAGAATCGCTTATCATTTTGACGGAGGGCGGTACGCTCATTGAGCTTTCGGTTGCAGAGATTGTTAACGAAGAAGAAATTCTCCGTGAACGTAACGAGTTCTATCCGCGTTCTCCTCTTATTGATGTGTTAGCAAGGGGCTAATAATTTTTTGAAATGGGGTGAGTCCACTAGCTTGACTAGTAGGACTCACCTGTCTTGCCTTTTCGTTCGATTTTTACAAAATCTCGCCCCGGCCTCTGAGCCGGGCGGCTAGGCAATACATTCGTCTGATCCCACGAATTTAAACGCTATGCCGGTATCACCGCTTTTGTTCGAGCGATTGGTGTGAGGTCTTGCAGTCTTTCCCATTTCTTTACCCTCCGGATATGCTT
>CAZBUZ010000153.1:0-2325 GCA_964495205.1 uncultured Pseudomonadota bacterium
TTTTGACCGGAGGCTGCTATGAAAAATGGTGTTGCTGTTAAAAATGGCATTGTTATCCCTGAAAACGAATTTGAAATAACGGCGAGTAGATCGGGTGGCGCTGGGGGGCAACACGTTAATAGGACCGATACGCGGATTACGGTACGCTGGAATGTTCCGCAGACCATCGCCTTGGATGATATTGAAAAAGATCGAGTATTACGGAATCTGCAAGGAAAATTAACGAGCGAGGGCGATTTGATTATTCACAACAGTGCAACGCGTAGTCAACAACAAAATAAAGAAAATGCTCTTGCGCAGCTAGCGAATATAGTGCGCAAAGCACTCTATGTCCCTAAGAAGCGTTTGGGAACGCGCGTATCAAAGGCTGTTAAGGAAAAACGCTTACGTATTAAAAAGCGTCAGAGTGAGATCAAAAAAATGCGCAGTAAAAAATATCAGGAAGAATAACAGTTGTCAGTGTCTATTTGGAGGCTTATACGGAATTGAGAGGGTTTTGGTATGAAGAAAGGTTTAAAGCGATTGATTACGTGGGGTTTTATTCTTGTATTACTTGCACTCATCAGTTATGGAGGGTATCGGCTCTATAACTATGCCATTGATGTTGCCATCGAAAGAATACAAAAAGGCGTTGCCAAAGGTGTATCCAAAGGGGTTGGGGATGTTATCAATCCATTTAAATGGTTTGGTAAAAAGCGCAAAAAAGATGCTGGTGAAGATTAACCTCTTGGGATGATTTTTTTTATGATAATTGATAGTGCGAACAGGGTGCTACTTACCAATATAATTAAAGGTCCTATCGGAAGTTCGGTTAGCAAGAAAATCATTGTTCCCAAAACGCCCGAAAGGGCTCCTAGAAGCATGGCTCCATAGGCGTATTGAAAAAGATTTTTACTCACATTTCTGCTGGCGCATGCTGGTATTGCTAATAACGCTGCAGTCATAAGGCCTCCAACAATTCTAACCCCGAGAGCGACGATAATTGCTATGCTTACTAAAAAAATAAGATTGTATTTTTTGACGCTGAGGTTAAGAGAATGCGCAACATCTTCTGAGATGCCTATCAAAACGAGACCTGAAAATTTTTTTTTAAGCACAAAAAATAACACGCATGATAAAAGCATGGTTGTAACCGTGACGGGTAATGAGATATGCGAAATATCGCCGATTAAAGCGGGAATTGTTTCTTCTTTGGGTAAAAAAAGAAAAGTTATTGCAAGGGATGAGGCAAAAACCACTGCGGTAAGAGCTTCCGTTGGAAGGTTTGTTTTTTGTTCGAGTAGCCAAATGATGATGATTCCCAGCAAAACAAAAACAAGTGCCCCGATGGAAACATCGATGTTGTAAACTATAGCCAGTGCGATACCTGGCATGGTCAAATGGCCAAGCGCTCCGCCCATCAAGGCTATTCTTTTAGTGAGCATTAAAGAACCGATGTATCCAGCAATGCCGCCGATGCTAGCGGTTAATGCAAGGGCAAAAAATGTTTGATAATTAATCATGATCATGCTCATGTTTATAAAATTTAACGTTGCTTTGGTACAGCTTTCTTAACTTTTCAGGAGATAAAACTTCATTTGGTGTTCCAAGACAAAGTTTCTTTTTATTGAGACATAGCACCTTGCTTGCATGTTCCCAGACGACGTTTAAATCGTGGGTGACCAGGAGAATGGTTAATTTTTTTTGTTGCCAAAACTTATCTAAAAGTGCATAAATAGTTTCTTCGCCGCCAATGTCGATTCCTGATGTTGGTTCGTCAAAAAGCAAAACATCAGGATCATTTACCAATGACCATGCGATGAGCATTCTTTGAAATTGTCCTGTTGAAAGGGCATCGAATTGTCGTCTTAGTATTGCTGCATCCAACCCAACAGCCTGAAGAATATTGATATTTTTTTGCTGTGGTTGATGTTTAAAATTAAAGAAATCCTGGATGCTTAACGGTGGGAGGTCGTGCCGTGAAAAGAATTCTTGTGGGGGAAGATAGCTCATTTTTTTTGTTTTCCAGGTTATGGTTCCTTGATGAGGTAATTGTCCTAAAAGAGTTTTGAGTAAGGTTGTTTTTCCTGCGCCATTGGGGCCTAAGATAATGAGGATCTCGCCTTTTTGTACGTTGAAACTGAGATCATGGAGAACAACTTCCTGGCCGTAACTAACGGTTAGGTTGGTAACGGTTAAAATGTTTTCTATTTTTTGCATTTTCATGCCCTTTTGTCTGGTATTTTTAGTTTAATGAAAAACTTTACCATGCAGTTTGTTTGAAAAAATAGAGTTTTTAAGAATTTAAACAGAAAAATATAAAGCGTATGATGGCCTTGACAAATT
>CAZBUZ010000154.1:0-2266 GCA_964495205.1 uncultured Pseudomonadota bacterium
TTAGGTTGAGCCTACCGCTTTTTTCAGGCTTTTTTAATTTCCTTATTCACTTAGTTATTATGTTATTGAGCCTGCTGTGATTAATTGGGCAGGATATGGTAACGACAATGGATATTGCGTTGATCAAGGCTTTGAATATCACAGTGGCAATAATTCTGAATGGTTTTCAATTGAGCAAATGCAAATGATGCTGCAAAATGAACACGTTGATGGTGCGCTGAAGATAGAACAGTCTTATGAGGGAAAAAAAACGCAGGTGCTTGCGTGAAGATGTTGATACTGGGATCGACCGGCATGTTAGGACGTGCATTGGTACTTGAATCTAATGCGAGAGAAATTACAACTTATGGTATGGCAAAAGATAATGCTGAATTTTCTATAGATATTGTTGATGATAAAGCTTTGAAAAATCTAATTTCTTTTGTGGTGCCTGATGTGATCATAAATACTGTTGCCATTATTGATCATAATTTTTGCGAGGAAAACCCGAGTGTGGCATACTTGGTAAATTCGCGGCCAGTATCTGTTGTTGTTGATGCTGCTAAAAAAATTAACGCGTATTTTGTGCAAATATCAACAGATCATTTTTTTTCGGGAGAGGGTGATCAGAAGCACTCGGAAGATGCCGAAGTTTCATTGCTTAATGAATATGCGCGAACTAAATATCTTGCTGAGGTTTTAGCATTAACCTATAAACAAACACTTGTGGTTCGAACAAACATTGTTGGATATCGTTATGAAAAGAATAACCCCACCTTTGTGGAATGGGTGATTCGAGTCTTGAAGAAGCCTGAATCGATGACCCTTTTTTATGATTATTTTACGTCCAGCATTGATGTGAAAAATTTTTCAAAAATTCTTTTTGATGTGATAGAAAAAAGGCCAACAGGGATACTTAATGTTGCCTGTCGTGATGTTGTCAGTAAAAAAGAATTTATTCAAGCAATGGCAAATGAGCTAGGTGTTGATTTGTCGCAAGCGCGAGATGGCAGCGTCCACGATTTACAGGGGAGGGTTCGGCGGGCAGAAAGTGCGGGCCTAGATGTAACAAATGCCGAGAAATTGTTAGGATACTCGTTCCCTACAAAAGATATGGTTATTACAAGTTTAATTAAAGACTGTCGTATGGATCTTTTATGAATTTTGCTACAGAAATATATATTAATCAAAATAAAATCTCATATGCTTCAGCAACATATTTTATTGCTGATATTGCAGCTAATCATGATGGTGATCTGCAACGAGCAAAAGATTTAATTTGGCTTGCAAAAGAAGCTGGGGCCAGTGCTGTTAAATTTCAACATTTTAAAGCAAAAACTATTGTGAGTGATTATGGCTTTAGAAACCTCGGATCGCAACTTGGCCATCAAGCGTGTTGGAAGAAAACGGTATATGAAGTTTATGAACAATATGAGTGCGATAGATCTTGGACGAGTGACTTGGTTGCAACTGCAAAAAAGGCTGCGGTTGATTTTTTTACTGCTCCTTACGACTATGAGGCATTAGATTTACTTGATTCTGTTTTGCCAGCCTACAAAATTGGCTCTGGTGATATTACTTGGCTTAAGTTTATTCAAGCAATTGCGCAGAAAGGAAAACCTGTTTTTCTTGCAACCGGTGCTGCTGATATGGTTGAAGTTGAACAGGCGCTTGAAGCTGTGTTAAAGCATAACGATCAGATTGTTCTTATGCAATGCAATACGAATTATACGGGTAATCTTGAAAATTTTAGGTATGTTAACCTGCGTGTGCTAAGCACCTATGCTGTAAAATATCCTGGTATGATTTTGGGACTTTCTGATCATACTCCGTTGCATGCGGCTGTTCTTGGCGCTATAGCCCTTGGAGCTCGTGTTATTGAAAAACATTTTACTGATGATAATGCTCGCGTTGGTCCTGACCACAGCTTTGCCATGAATCCCAAAACATGGCGTGAGATGGTTGAGCGAAGCCGAGAGCTTGAAGCGGCACTGGGTGATGGGATTAAGCGGATAGAAGAAAATGAAAAAACGTGTGCTATTCTTCAGCGGCGCTGTATTCGGTTGGTGCGTCCATTGGGGAGGGGCGATGTTGTTTCGCCTAATGATGTTGAATATTTGCGCCCAGCTCCAGAACAATCGTTCAAGCCAAGTGAAGTTGATCAAATTATTGGCAAAAAACTTCTAATACCTAAGCAACAGGGAGATGCTTTATATAAAGATGATGTGGGAGAGGCGACATGTTGAGAGGGCAATTTGTTGGGTTACGTGCGATAGAGCCATCTGAT
>CAZBUZ010000155.1:0-2241 GCA_964495205.1 uncultured Pseudomonadota bacterium
CGATGGTTCGATACGCTCGCCAAGGGCTCGCACTCACCACGAGCGGGATCTTTTCAAGGCACTCGTCCTGATGCTTCGAGACACTGGCCGCGCGCCATGAATGCACGCGAAGCGTGCGTATCGAAGGGTGCAGCCAACCGGCACCTCTTTGATGGTCTTGCTAACGCGTCTACCACACCTTTGTCCTGGGGATGCTGGTTGCACTCCTAGGAACCCATGAAGTCAAATCGAATCATGAAAGTGGGCTTGGTCGCTACGATGTTATGATCATTCCCAAGGATCACACCCAACTCGGCCTCATCATTGAATTCAAAAAAGCGCTCAAGAAGCAATCGCTAGACGATGCCGCCAACGATGCACTCGCACAAATCGAAGCACGCAAGTACGAAACGGAGCTGCGCGCACGCGGCATCAAGGATGTGCTCAAGCTCGGCATCGCCTTCAAAGGCAAAGAGGTGATGATCAAGCAAGGCGGCAGAAGCGATTAAAACACCAAAAAGCCTTATTTTTCCAACCCCAAGCTAACAGTTTTAAAGTCTTACTTTAAAACTGTTAGCAGTCTTTGCGGCCCACCATTGACTATTTAAAAGTCTAGCCTTAAAATAAAAATAATCTAAGAGCCTCTCCGAAAATTAGGGTGCCGCATGGTTCGAGCCGCCTGCGCCCTTCGTGGCTACGGCGAGCCAGGTACGCAAACCCCACTCGTCCTGATGCTTCGATACACTGGCCGCTCGCCCTGAGTGTGTGCGAAGCACGTGTATCGAAGGATTAGGCTCTAAAAAATAAGGAAGATCACATGTTTTCACGCGCCTTAACCGAAACCCTCCTTCGCTATGCAAAATTCCCTGTCGTTGCGCTGCTGGGACCACGCCAGTCGGGAAAGACAACCCTTGTTCAAAACACCTTTCCCAAGCACAAATTCCTAAGCCTAGATAATGAGGTTATTCAGGCATTCGCTCGAGAAGACCCTGAAGGTTTTTTGCTCACGCATGAAAATGAACATGGGCTTATCCTAGATGAATTTCAATACGCCCCCAAGCTAACAACCTACATTAAATTGGAAGCCGACAAGAAAAAGCGGCCTGGTTATTTTATTCTTACCGGATCACAAAATTTTTTGGTCAACAAATCAATAACCGAATCCTTAGCCGGACGCGTTGGGATACTTCATCTCCTTCCTCTCTCTCTCGGAGAGCTGCAAAGCAATAACTTACTATCAGACATGCTTAACCAAATGATATTCAATGGTGGCTATCCAAGGCTTTATGCCGAACACATCCTACCAACCGAACTTTACCCTTCATACATCCTGTCCTACATTCAGCGTGATGTGGGACAACTTATCAACGCACAAAACATGTCAACATTTACCCGTTTTGTTCAACTGTGCGCTGGCCGCATTGGTCAGTTGTGTAATGTTCATGCATTAGCAGTAGAAACAGGCATCTCAGCACCAACCGCAAAATCCTGGCTTTCAATTCTAGAAGCAAGCTATATTATATTTTTTCTCGAACCCCATTTTAAAAATTTCAATAAAAGAATAACCAAAATGCCTAAACTGTATTTTTTTGATACGGGATTGGCATGCTCACTTTTGCGCATTGATGCTCCAGAAGTCCTCAGCAATTCACATTTCCAAGGGGCGCTTTTTGAATCTTTCATCATCGCAGATCTCTACAAGCAATATTGCAATATCGGCAAGCGACCTTCGCTCTATTTTTGGCGCGATGCTGGCGGAGCCCATGAAGTTGACTGCGTCCTGGATCAAGGAACGAACCTGTACCCGATCGAAATCAAAGCAGGAAAAACCATCACCAAAGATGCGTTCAGAGGTCTTGACTACTGGAATAGAATAGCCAATGCCGATCCTCACAATGCTTACCTCATTTATGCAAATACTGAAAAACAAATCCGTAAGCAGGGAAATGTTATTGGCTGGCGTGATGCGGGCACGTTAATCGAAACCATTACGAAATTTTCAGCCTGAAATAACCCCTACAAAAAACACTCCTTTTTGCAAAAAAACGGCCTCATCCATCGCCACCCCTCCCCCTTTTGACGAAAAAGTTCAAATTTTTTATGCTGAGTAAATAAATGGATCATAAGTTTTTTATCTTTTAGGCATAATTTTTTAACGTCCTAAACATATTTTTATGGAGGTTCTCATGAAAAAGTTTTCGTTCAAGCATATTGCTTTTTTCTCTTTAGCCTTGATGGCCGGCCAAGCTACGGCAACCCCAG
>CAZBUZ010000156.1:0-290 GCA_964495205.1 uncultured Pseudomonadota bacterium
CATTTGTGGTATTGATAAAACAAATGATAAATTTTTGAATATAGTTTCAAAATGGCTTCGCAGTCACAAATATCCATATTTAGAAAAGTTTAATGATATTAAAACTAAAGATTTTATTCATCAATGCAAAATAAGGGGAGCTTATTGCAAAAAATCAAAGAATGGCGGTAGCCATGTGATTAGCATAAATGGCAAATCAATACGCATATCGCAATCAACAAAAAGGATTTCTTCTGCCGCGATAAAATCCTATTTTTTTGAGTTGCAATTGTCGCAGCAATACAGTGGCC
>CAZBUZ010000156.1:412-773 GCA_964495205.1 uncultured Pseudomonadota bacterium
GGCATAGTTCGCTTGCCTTCAACCACAAACGGAGGGGCGCATGCCACTACCAGCCCATAGACGACACGACATTTCAGATGCTGTTTGGAAGAAACTCGAGCCACATTTGCCTGGCGTGCTGGGATCTGGGGTGGCCTTGCGCATGATAACCGGCTGTTTATAAATGCAGTCTTTTGGATAATGCGTACAGGTGCGCCGTGGCGAGATTTACCGCCGGACTTCGGCGGCTGGAGCAACACGCACCGTCGCTTCATCCGCTGGCGTGACAAGGGAGTATGGGAGCGATTACTCGAAATTTTGATTGATGAGCCTGATTTTGAATGGCTGATGATCAACGCCAGCCATTGCACGGTCCATCCCC
>CAZBUZ010000156.1:784-2238 GCA_964495205.1 uncultured Pseudomonadota bacterium
GACAAAGGTTATGATACAGATACAATTCATTATCAGGCTGAAACGCAAGGTATGCTGCCGGTTATGCCTCCAAAAAAGAGTCGCAAAAAGCAGCGCTATTATGGCAAGGAACTTTATAAGGCGCGCACTTGATAGAAAATGCATTTCTTCATCTGAAGCGGTGGCGCGGAATAGCCACTAGGTACACAAAGAATACGGCATCATTTCTTGCCGTCGTCCACATCAGGTGTATCTTTCTATGGGCCTCTATCTCGTGACTACACTATCTAGAATATAGACCTGAAATGACACGTGAGCGGCTGTTGAAAATCGCTAAGAAGGATGATGCGAATGTTCAACAGGAAATGTACGACAAGCTGTGTAAAAAACTAGAAATACAAACTAAAACGCCCAAAACGCCGACGAGCAAGCCTGCAGGTGACTCTATTAAAGGGAATCGCTTTGTTACTGCTCACGTCAGTAAAATTAACAAGCTTACGGAAGACCTCCAAGCTTCAAATGCAAAAATGCTTGAGAAGAACAAAAAAAAGTTAACAAATGAAGATAAACAGCATCTTATGAATGCTTTTGACAAGATGCGTGAAGTCATTGAAATGTCGATGCAGCAAATATCAGAATACAATGAATCACAAATTTTGCCAGATACGGCCAAAAATCAGTTTCCTTAAAGCTCTCTTTCACTACCATTTCGTTATTAAAAGATAATAACAAAAGGTGGATGAATTCAAGCAAGGAGAAAATCCGTGGAAATATTTTGGGTAATTGCGATTGTTCTAGGCGTTTTCTTATTCTTGTACTCCGTGACTGGCATTGCAAAAAAAATGTTGATAGCGCGGATCTGCTAAAAGCGACAACTGATGAACTGAAAAAACTTGGCTTTACCCCATCTCTGCAAGAAGTTTTTATTGCGGACAAAACCTTTGAAGATCACCTTGCTAAGACAGGCAAATCTGATTGTCTGGTAAAAGTTTGTGGCATTGCCTGTGACAGCGAAGCTAAAAAAATAGCCACTATCTCTAGTGCGGGCTTGTCTATTCATGGCTTCGATGAATTGCTCTCATGCTCTACCATTATTGACAACGAAACGATGACAAGCACTTCTAGAGGCAGCCAAGTCGCTGGAGCCATTGTTGGTGGAGTACTACTTGGAGGCGTTGGTGCGTTAGTTGGCGCACTCACATCACAGAAAAAATCGCATAACACAATAAAAAATGTCCAGATAAAGCTGGTGTTCAACAGTTTAGACAATCCAACATTTATACTCCCACTAATGCCTCCTCATCTTGCGAAAGATGCTGTGAGCAAAGCAACAAAGATTGAAGATTACTTTGCAGTAGTCCTTAGGCAGAATCAAAATGAAGAAGGAACGAAAAAGGACACTAAGATTTGCCCATTTTGCGCAGAAGAGGTAAAACTGGCCGCTATTGTCTGCAAACACTGCGGTAAAGATTTGC
>CAZBUZ010000157.1:0-2233 GCA_964495205.1 uncultured Pseudomonadota bacterium
TCACTTTAAGCGGCACTTTCCACTCAACAAGATTCTCCATTTCATGCTGAATTAAAGCAACAAGGCTCTCATGGCGTCCTGAAGAAAGCTGAATTATCAGTTCGTCATGAATTTGCAAAATAAGCTGCGCATCTGTACGTGTCTCAGACAATGCCGCATCAACCTTAAGCATCGCTAGTTTCATAATATCGGCAGCAGTTCCTTGTACAGGAGTATTGATCGTTACACGCCGCTCGGCTTCATATAAATTTTTATTTTTCTCTTTGAGGCCTGGCACATAGCGCCGACGCCCCCATGCCGTTTCGACATAGCCAAGCTCCGTTGCTCGCGCCACCGTCTCATCGATCCAGGCCGCAACACCTGGATATTGCGCAAAATATTTATCGATATACGCCTTGGCATCTGCCGGCTTTATACCCAAATCTTTTGACAATCCAAATGGCGTCAGCCCATAGATAATACTGAAATTGATTTTTTTACCGAGCTGCCGCTGTTCATGAGTAACCTTATCAAGCGCAACATCAAACAACTGCGACGCCGTCTGGGTATGAATATCTCGGTCATGCATAAAGGCATCTATGAGCGCAACATCACCACTGAGATGCGCAAGCACACGCAATTCAACCTGTGAATAGTCAGCTGACATAAACACCTTGCCAGCATCTGGTTTGAATGCCGCACGAATTTTTATACCAAACTCAGAACCAGTTGGAATGTTTTGCAGGTTGGGATCCGAGCTGGAAAGCCGCCCCGTCGCTACCATCGTCTGGCTGTATGACGTGTGAATTTTACCGGTCTTGGGATTAATAAAGGTAGGCAATGGTTCAATATAGGTACTTCTCAACTTACTCAACTCGCGATATCGAGCAATAAGACTTACCACAGGATTATAAACAGCCAACTCCTGCAACACTTCTTGATCCGTCGACCGTTGCCCCTTTGAACTTTTTTTGATAACAGGCAACTTAAGCACATCAAATAAAAGCCTCTCAACCTGCTTAGGCGAATTGAGGTTAAAACTTAAAGGATTAACAGTTCCATCAAGCGCAGCAAAAAATTTAGCCTCTACGGTTTGGCATTCTTGCTCAACTTCCTTACCAACAACTTTAAGCTCATCAACCGCCAAATTAATGCCCTCCGTCTCCATCTTAGCAAGGATAGGCCAAAGCGGCATCTCAAGCGTTTCAAAAAGTTTTAACAACGAAGGATGATCCTCAAGCATCTTCAGAAAAACCGCCTGCAGCTTAAATGTTTGGAGTGCATCATGTGCACCATAGCGCGCACCGCGATCAATCGGAACCTGTGCAAATGTTTTGTACATCTTCCCCGTCACCTCAGCATAGGTTTGCATCGGTTCACCCAAAAAAAATTGAGACAAGTCTTTGAGATTAATTTTCTGCCAAGCATTCCGTAACAAATTGGCAGCCAAAATAGTATCGAACGTCACTCCGGCAACATGAATCCCATATTGCTGCAATACAAGCACATCAAATTTGGCATGATGCAAAAACTTCTCAATCTTTGGATTTTCAAAAATAGGTTTAAGGGCAGCAAGCACGGCATTTCGATCTAGTTGACAATGAGAATCTAGATCACGATGGCCCACCGGAATGTAATAAGCTTTTGTGCTATCAACGGCAAATGATATGCCAACAAGCTCATCCTGCAACGGCAATGTACCCGTTGTTTCCGTATCATAGGCAAATCGACATGATGCTACAAGCTCATCGACAAGGGCTGCCAAATCTTTCTCCGTCTCTACCAAAATACACTGCCAAGATAAAATTGGTTCTGCTGGAGGCCGCACAATCAAACTTTCTTGCTGTTCCTCATGAGCAGCAGCACCACCAGCAGGATAATTTCGCTCAATTTCTTGTATTAAGCTTTTAAACTCAAGACGATGGAAAATAGGAGCCGCATGCGCCCAGCCACGCTCGTCAAAAACAAAATCTTGTGCGGTCAGTCCTGTATCAACATATTTAAAAGAAAAAAGCGTCAAACTCAAGAATGCCTGTTCTTTTTGGGTAGCCAGGAGGTTGCGCACTCGATCTTTTTTTACCTGATCTAGATTGGCATACAAATCATCAAGCGAGGCAAACTGATTAACCAAATCAAGAGCCGTTTTCTCACCAATCCCTTTCACGCCAGGGATATTATCAGATGTATCACCAAGCAAAGCATAAAAAAACGGAATCTGAGAAACAGGCATTTTTTTTTCAACTTCATAGGTTGC
>CAZBUZ010000158.1:0-2231 GCA_964495205.1 uncultured Pseudomonadota bacterium
CTTTTATTGGTCCTTATCATGTCAAATTTTGGCTTTTCTGGAATTATGGCTATAATTGAACCAATAGCCAGTGTTTGCTATCCAACCCTTGTAGCACTTGCGCTGGCAAACATTGCCTACAAATTATTAGGGTTTAAATGGACCAAGGCAACCGTTTATATGACATTTATTGTCACCGTATTTCTTTACTTAAGACACTTATAAACGATACAAACATTGGTCGATTTCTAAACGTAAGGTGTGTATATGAAACTATCACTCGCCTGGATCTTCAATCACATAGAAGCTCGATGGGAAGAACAGGATATCGATCTTATCGTAAAAAAATTCAATGCTATTGTTGCTGAAATTGATCACGTTTCTCGATTCAAGATTGACTTACATAGTTTTTATATGGCACGCAAGGAACAAGAATCAGCCCAAGGGATAACGGTAACAATCCCTGAGCTATCACAAAAAACAACCTTGCCTGCTCGCAGCCATACCCATGACATAATCAACCCAAGCATCATCAATCCGATTTTCATGATAAAAAAGGATGGCAAGAACTTTTCCTGGGCAACGCTTAACGATTTTGGCGTAGAAAAAGATGGGCTTCTCCCGGCATTTGATGTGGAAGAACATGCACTCCAGGGAGGATGGCGTTCAGCAATTGA
Source organism: uncultured Pseudomonadota bacterium (assembly GCA_964495205.1). GTDB lineage: Bacteria > Babelota > Babeliae > Babelales > RVW-14 > GWF2-38-10. The sequence continues at coordinate 657 of CAZBUZ010000158.1, forward strand.
AGCAGAGGATATCATACTTGACGTTGATAACAAATCACTCACACACCGCCCAGACATGTGGGGACATCGTGGATTTGCTCGAGAAATTGCAGCATTTCTTGATTTACCATTTCTCCATGAAGATGAGTTTTTAAAAAAACGTCCCGTTCTTTATGCACCCTCTATGTCGCCACTCACCGCAACAACACCCATAAGCGTTGAAAATAAAGCGCCTGGAAAATGTCATCGTTTTGCAGGACTCTATATCAAATCAATCGAGAATAAGCCATCAAATGTAAGTATTGCCGGACATCTTCTTCGCATCGGTTTGCGCCCCATCAACACCCTTGTTGACTTGTCAAATTACATAGCATTTGATTGGTCCCAACCAGTACACGTATATGATGCCAATAGAGTTGAAGGAAAAAGTGTTCTCGTGCGAACGGCACAACAGGGAGAAAAACTTGAACTTCTTGATGGTCAATCTATTGAATTGAGCTCAACCGATCTCGTGATTGCTGACGCAAAAAAGCCAATGTGTTTGGCCGGGGTAAAAGGAGGGTTACATGCATCCGTGGGAACAGAGACCAAAGACATTTTCTTTGAAGCCGCTAACTTTGATGCCGCCACTGTTCGCAGATCTGCTTTACACCATAAGCTACGCACCGATTCATCGGCACGATTTGAAAAAACGTTGGACCCTAATCAAGCAGTTGATGCAATTTACCGTTTTTTAAAACTTTTAGAAACATGCAGCATCAAGGCAACCGTCGCTGATGAAATAGTCGCCGTTGGCATCCCTCCTGTCAAGGAACAGATAATCGAAGTAAGCCATAATTTTTTAGAAAAACGCATAGGTCTTATTTTAAAAGAAAGTGATGTCACAAAAGCGTTAACTAAACGAGGCTTTAAAGTTCTTGAAAGTCATGTAAAAGATAGCGATAAAGAACGCGTGTATCTCATTAGTGTACCAACCTATCGCGGTAGCAAGGATGTTAAAATTAAAGAAGATATATTGGAAGAAGTTGCGCGTTGTTATGGGTTTGAAAAAATTCCTCACCAGCTTCCTCATATTGTGCGCACACCATATGATACACAAGCAATGATGCGCACGCGCAAAATTAAGCATTTTTTAGCACATAGCGCACACATGCTCGAATTCCAAAACTATGCCTTTTTTGACGAAGAAAATCTTGCCTCACTTGGTTTGCACGATGAAGAAGCTTTGCCGCTCCTCAATCCAGTTTCCGAGAACTACAGCCGCCTCATCACCTCACTCATTCCAGGTCTTATGAAAAACATCAAAGAAAATCAACTTTACAAAGAAAGTCTCGCCGCCTTTGAATGGGGGAAGGTATGGCCGTATAAAAAGAGAAAGGCACAAGAACAATTTGCTCTTGCCGGCATCTTTTTTGAACGACGCAATGCGGTTGATTTTTATGCTTGCAAGGCCAAAATAGAAGGTTTATTCCGTTTTTTAGATATCGAAAAAGAAAATATTGCGTGGCAAAAAGTTAAGCAAGCACCAGCCCCCTGGTATGTTGTTAACCAAACAGCTCAGGTTGTGCTCGATAACCAAATTATTGGCTATGCAGG
>CAZBUZ010000159.1:0-2227 GCA_964495205.1 uncultured Pseudomonadota bacterium
CGCGCAAATGACACAGCCCCCTCCTCAACCATCTGGCCGGCAATTTTATCAACCAGCTCATGAGGGACACCGGCATTGATTGCCACATTGCGACTATGCAACCGCATGTGCCCTTTTTGGATACCTTCATGCGCAAGAGCTCGTAACGCCGCAAAATTTTGCGCCAGCCCAACAGCAGCCATCACACCAGCAAGCTCCGCAGCTGTTTGTGCCCCAAGAATCTTGAGGCACAATGCTGCGATTGAGTTACTCTTGGTTGTTCCTCCCACCGTACCAACGGCCAGCGGCAGTTGCAAAGTTCCAACCAAGTTCCCTCGATCATCTAGTTCATAATGGGTAAGCGGACGATATGAGTTTGTTAAAGCGGCAAAGCCATGAGCTCCCGCTTCAACGGCACGAAAATCATTACCCGTTGCAAGCGCAACCGCATCTACACCGTTCATGATGCCCTTATTATGCGTTACAGCACGATAAGGATCAGCGCACGCAAAGGCATAAAGATCAAGAATGGCATCAATAAGCTCGCACCCAAGCTCATCCTTACTCCATGTTGCACAAGCACGGACAAGGCGATGCGTTGCTAAATTAGAAACAATTTTTGCACGAGCGACTCCGCCAATGCTGGCAACAACCGCTGGGGCAATGGCCTCCAACATGCTGTTCACAATATTAGCGCCCATTGCATCTTTAACATTCACCAGCAGATGCACCACCAAAAAATCACCGCGCGATGTTTGCAGCTCATGGACCTGTACGTCACATGCACCACCACCAATGCTGATCAAAAAAGGATCTTGAGCATTGGCTAAAGCAATAATATTTTCTTTATTCGCAGCACAAACAGCGAGGGCTTTTTTTACATCCCTAAGGTCAACTATGAGAAGCTGGCCAACCATGATCGAATCATCAACGGTCACCTGAAAACCACCGCAAGCTCGCGCGAGTTTGGCGGCATGACAAGCACCCGCAACAACACTCGGCTCTTCGGTTGCCATGGGAATGAGATAGTCCTTACCATTAATGATAAAATTGGTTGCGATTCCGAGTGGAATAACGATACCAGAAATAACGTTTTCTATCGTTGGATCATAGACGTAGCCATCGACGGCACGAACAAGCTTGAGTAGTTCTTCTTCTTCGTCAGATAACCCAGCAAACGTTTTGACAAAAGCCAAACGTTCCTGCCATCCTTTTTTATAAAAACTTTCAATGCGGCTGGATTTTTTGATCATCTACCCGTGCACCTTAACCTTGATCCCCATCCTTTTTTCATACGATCAGGCCATTTACCTTGGAAGACTATACGCCGCAAGACTTTTTTTGTCAAAAAAAAGAACCACCAAGATCAAGGCTATAAGGCTTGCATCGAAAAAATAGGATAAATCAATTAAAAGCAAGCTTCCAGCGATACCACATAACAAAACCTTCGCCAAAAGGGCACTGTTCATCGGCTGTCAATGCTCGTTTGGCACAAGCATAGCAAAATACCGATGGCTCCGATGAAGGAAATGCACAGGCAATAACAGCAACAACATCACCATCAGCAAGCGGGCTTTGACAAAGATCACACCAAGAAGGAAGAAACCTAAAAGGCCTATCTAAAATACTTTTGATAGTAAGGAACCTATACCCAGAAGCTTTATGAGCACATTGCGGGCAACAGCCACGCAAAGAAATCGCAAGATCAGCACAATCCCGACAAAAAACATCGCCACAAGGCAAAACGGCAATAAATGTACGATCATCAAAAAACTTTTTACAAAGACCACAATGATTATGTTTTTTTGCTAACGGCATGGGGAGACTTGGATCATGGCAATCTTTAAGCGTAGGAAATGCTGGGCCACCATCTCCCAAGAAGTGATTACAAACATGTTGACCTTCAACCGTCTGTGCATATGCTAAATAGTCATAACAATCATCACAGTCGACAGTCTTGTCAGGGCTATTACGCAAACCAACTTCTTCTTCAACCATCGCATCAAGATCATAGTCTTCTAGGTGAAGCACCGTAGATCTTACCCCCTCAAAACAACAAAACAGCCCACCCAACAAAGCCCATGCACACAACAATCTTTTCTTCATAACATCTCCCCTTATCTATCCCTTGGCAAATACTTATAAAAATCTTACGCTAGTCTCTGCGATGCTGCCCTGAAGTATAAGTAAAAAAAACATAAGGGATCAATATTATGACGTATAGAGACCAAGATACCCGAGTCCAAGA
>CAZBUZ010000160.1:0-1805 GCA_964495205.1 uncultured Pseudomonadota bacterium
TAATACAGCCTCATTTGTCATCCCTCAATCGAGTTGAGGGCAGGCTCTTGGGCTTTTCCCGAGGATCCATCCTATCAACAATTTGCCAAATTACCAATTGGTGAATAATTTAAACCGTTTTTTTACGCAATGCACCGATTTATTCAATAATTAACAAAAGAAAAGATGGATCCTCGGGACAAGCCCAAGGATGACAAATGAGGCAATATTTATTTTTAAAAAAATTTACAATCGAGGCATTTTCGCGATTAACAGGGTAAATTTTTTGCTTATCGAAACTCCGAACTCACGTTACACTAAATGTCTTGTGGGTAAGTTGTCGTAGATGTCAAGGTGTTTGTTGAGGATCTACGCGTCGAATTGAGTATAACCTCTCGGCATTTGATAGAAGCTATAACTTAACGAAGGAGCTTTATTGGATCGTGTTTATAGGTCAATCGATTTTATCAATAAAAAGACAATTTTTTCATTCTCTTGTGATGCCCTGTGGTTGGCTTCGTATGTTTTGCTCGTTCCTGCCTGCAATAATCCTTTACAACCAAAGATAACGTGCTATCATTCACCAAATTGTGTTGAAAGTTTTATAGAAAATCAATTTGGGTGAATAAAGGGGATGCTATGGTACAGACGACCAAGGATACGTCAAGCGTTATGTCGGCCGAAACAATTGATAGCAAGTGCAGAGCAGCTGTTAAACAGCTAACCGTAAATCGCGATGAACTGCTGAAAAAGATTGCTACGCTGGAGCAAACTATGCATGAAGCAACAGTATCCTTAACGCAAGAGGCTATGGCATCAGATCAGCAGGACCAGCTTTTTGCGGCGTTGTGCAAAGCCAAGTCAAAAATGAACGTTGATTTTGAAAAAACGGGAACCTCAAATCGTGGTTATTTTGCTACGTACCCAGATTTGGTGCATCATGCCAAACCATTCTTGGCGGCCGAAGGTGTAGATATCATCCACGAACCCATCGAACGAGGTAATCAGGATTTTCTCAAAACTACCGTAACGCATGTTTCTGGTCAATGGCGCTCTTCAATTTGTGCCATCAGACCAGATTATGAAAAAGGGATCAAATCGCCTAACCAAGCCTACGCTGCCGCGTTGACGTCAATGAAACGCTATGTTTATGCGGCGCTGCTTAATTTGCATACGGGTGGGGATAAGGAGTAGCATCTATACATTTTTGTGGGTTGTGTTAAGGATTTATGATGATAAAAACGTTCCGTTTCCGTTTTTTCTCTATAATCGCATTGTTATTTTTATCAGCATGTTCTTTGTCGAACGAGAAGGCTGTTCGAGAAATTGATTCTTTAAGCAAAGTACAAACTGAGTTAGATAATGCTGATCAAGAAACATTAGTGGTGTTCGATGTTGATAATACCTTAACAGAGCCGACAGATACGGCATTGCAATTTTTGTGGCAACCTGCTGCATTTTCAAAAGAGGATACTCTTTTCATAGGAAATTTGAAAAAAAAGTTGTTGGATCATTTAGCCCAAAAAGGTACTCGCGCTGCACATGAGGCCCAAATAAAAATATGGAGCCAGCGACTTTTGAAAAGTGCTTATGTTCCTGTTGAATCTATAACTGTTTCTTGTATTAAAAAACTTCAAAGTCGCGGCGTTAAAGTAATTGCATTGACGGCCTGTCGTGCTGGCGCTCGTGGCGATATAGATTCGCTGGAAAAATGGCGGTTTAATGAATTAAAAAAGGTTGGCATTGATTTGAGTGGAGCTTTTAACATTCAAGAAATAATTTTTGATCTGTTGCCGTTGGATGAAGGGTACCATCCAATGTTCTAT
>CAZBUZ010000160.1:1882-2218 GCA_964495205.1 uncultured Pseudomonadota bacterium
GCATATCATGGAAACCTAAAAAGATTCTCTTTTTTGATGATCGCAAGGACTATGTTGACAGTGTATGTAATGAGTTACAGTCACGAGGAATCTCATGCCAAGGTTATTGGTATCGAGCGGTAATGCGTCAAAAACATAGTCTAAAACGAGACATTGTGCAGCGGCAATTTGATTATCTTATGCAGTGTGAGCAAGTGCTGAGTGAGGATGAAGCAGCGGCAATGTTGCTTAAGGGGACGTGATCTTTTCGCCTTCAATATAGGTTTGTACGACGGGATTTCCACTGGTAGCATAAACACATTTGGCAAGCAACTGACGTGGTTCACGATAATCATT
>CAZBUZ010000161.1:0-2211 GCA_964495205.1 uncultured Pseudomonadota bacterium
CGGGCACAAGCAGCGGCATAACCGCAACAAAACTCCGTGCTGCTTGCTGTTGTGTTTCCTCTGGCGGAACATTGAGGGCACTGACCATCTGATCAATCATCATGCGTATCTGATTAAAATATTGCTCAGCCCCCTGATCCGTTCTACTCCCAATAAAAGCCAACAAGCCTTTCACTGCACGCTCGCGCAAAATAATGCGATCAACAGGATTGATCAAGGTAGCATCTAATTCATTAATTTTTTGATTAATATTTTGCCACATCACCTCTGACAATTTACCAGTAGCAATGGTGTTTATAAAAGATTGTGTACGCAATTGATCCAAACTATTTATATGCGCCAAGACCTCATCTCGCCCAGAAATGGTTGATGGTAAGCTCATAAGCTTTTGCCGTATCTCCTCAAAAGGCCAACGCAACTCATCGAACCTCTGTCCATCAAGCATCACATCACCGCTGCGCAAGTAAGTAATCAACTTTTGCAAAACAAGCGTCATCGTCGCAACCCACTGTCCGCGCAAACGCTCACGTGTTGGCTCATCCAGAATAACGCTTGATGTTATAAAATTCATAACGTTATAATTAAGTCCATTTCTTATAGAATTAAATCGATTCTGATCTATTTGTGGTACCAACTCCAAACACCGCTGCAACCAACCAAAAAACACTTCGGCAAATGAGAGCAAATTACCACGCAATGCATTCAAATAAGGTAACATCGGTCCTGGTTGATGCATAAAAAATAATTCGGGTGAATTAAAAGGACCAAAAAAACAATCATTCAAAATCTGGTCGTCAAACGATGTTGACTTCTGCAATGCAGCAATAGCACTTTCTAACAAGCTATTAATCAAAGACAGAATGCGCTGCCAAGGAACCAACGCGACATCATCAATTTTGCCATCGCGGTATGCTTCAGCAATATGCCGACAAATATCTCTTAAACAACTAAAGTTATTATTAGGAACAATAAACAACTCTTCATTCGGTGAAATCGATGACTCAAGCTTATCACATAAAGCAATAATAAAATCACATATCTTTATCTGCACGCCACGCCGCCCTGGATGAGCAGCAAGAGCAGCCCCATCAAGCCGCAAGCCCTCTCGGATGAAACTAGAAACATTCCATGGCTGTTGTCTGAAGCTCAACATATCAATCGTTAACATATCATTAATTACCCCTAACCAGGCAGCAATGCATGCATCAGCTAACTCAGGAACATTCCCAGCATTATTGAGGACACTATAAACGACATATAACACATCAACCCGCGGAGCCTGATGAAAACCCTTTATGACGACCTCAAAACTCAATCGTTTGTCTTCCATTGCCAAAGCTGCATCGGACATGCGGTTTTGAACACTGTTCATCATATCAAGGCTTAATACCGCACCAGCCATAACATCCCGTTCTAATTGACGCAATATCAACGACCACAAATTTTTTATACGCACCCCGAAATTAGGCTCCCACCACAATTTGTTAAGAATATTTTGATTCAATGCATCAGGAGAAACAATCTGCCGCTCAAGCCAAACAGGAGCACGAGCAATAAAAGCGCCTAATACACGCTCAAGTGGTTCACGCAAACGCGCAAAATGGCCTTTTCCTACATCAAAAAATATACCTAACAGTTCCAGCTTGGGACGATCATTCACAACCTTCTCTAGAAGCTGGTCAGCCCATGTATTAAATAACGTAACAGCATCACCTTGAATAATTTGATCAGCGGCAATTAAAAGCTGCAACCAAAAAGTCTGATCCGCATAACGATTAAGGTCAACCCGCAGCGCTGGCAAAACAGCTTTCCACAACTGCTGCAAATTCACCGGCGTAATAAAACCAGGACGACGAAGGATTAACTGTACAAAATGCACAGCTTGATCAACAAATTCTCCGCGACCAACCAACTCGATTAATTTATCAAAAACACGAGGGACTAATGCAGACAGTTCAGGTTGACTAGAGCTAGCAGATAAAGACATAGTAATAACATCCATTGCTCGCTCCAAATTATGTGTATCATCAAGCTTAGCTAACAACGGCCGCACCCGACGCCACTGGTCCGGCGAAAGTGAAAATTGTCCGGCCCCAAACATCCATGCCGACATGCGCGCAATAACAGAAACAAGGCCAACAAGGTCTGAGTCTTCATTACAGGACTTACGCAAAATTTGAATAAAATGAATTGACGCTTTAAAAGACATAG
>CAZBUZ010000162.1:0-2180 GCA_964495205.1 uncultured Pseudomonadota bacterium
CCCCCCATGTTCTGCGCAAGCCCATAACGCACAGCAGGATTGCTGCGCAAAAATTTCACAAGCTCAACCACCTGCCCAACACCGGTTGCACCGATGGGGTGGCCCTTTGCTTTGAGGCCGCCAGAAGGGTTGATAATGGCATTGTGTGCCGCATCCTTCGATACGCTCGCTCCGCTCGCACTCAGGACGAGCGGCATTATAAGCGCTCTTTTGAAGAATTAAGAAATGTCGAACTCAGGTTAGGCACAACGTATTTTTGCTTTTTATTGAATCAACCAAAATCTTTCACTATCCTTGGAAAATAACCACAAAGCAAGCGCCCAACCCTGGATTTTAACCATTTTTAAAAGATTTTACCTTGGATTTTAACCATGAAGAGAATTGTCGATGCTTATCTACACCAATGGAAAGAAGAAGCCAACCGAAAACCGCTTTTACTTCGCGGTGCACGCCAGGTGGGGAAAACACACTCAATAAGATCACTAGGCGCAACATTCGATCATTTCATCGAGATCAATTTTGAAAGAGATCAACGCGCCAGCCATATCTTTGATGATGATAAAAATCTCGATCCTAAACGCATACTCCAAGACATCATGGTGTTACAAGATAAAAAAATAATACCAGGATCAACGCTGCTATTCCTCGATGAAATTCAAATAGCGCCAAGAGCAATTACCGCATTGCGTTATTTTTATGAAGAAATGCCAGAACTTCATGTCATAGCTGCCGGATCTTTATTAGATTTTGCTATCGAAAAAGTCGGCATCCCCGTTGGCAGAGTACGATCGTTGTACCTCTACCCCGTGTCATTCATTGAATTTTTAGCCGCAGCAGAGAAAAATATGGTGATTGAACAGCTTCTGGAAAAAACTCCAAGCACCTACAGCGATGGTATTCATGCTGATCTCTTAGACCTGGTCGGTACATACTTAGCCATCGGCGGGATGCCAGAATCGATCAAGCAATGGTTAAAAACAAAAAACATCAATAAATGCCTCATGGAGCAACAAGACATCGTCGATACCTATAAACAAGACTTTGGCAAGTATGCAAAGAAATCACAAATCGATCATGTTGAGCGTGTTTTTATCAGCGTACCCCATCAACTTGGAAGAAAATTTAAATACACCGCTATCGAAGGCGATTATCGCAAACGAGAACTCGCCCCAGCATTTGATCTTTTAAAAACAGCGGGGGTCGTTCACCCTATTTATCATTCAGCGGCCCAAGGAATTCCTCTAGGAGCAGAGGCCGACCTTGGGTACTACAAAGCCATTTTAATGGACATTGCCATCAGTCAAAAAATCCTTGGCCTAGAAACAGGATCATGGCTCTTACAACCATTGCAAGCCTTTGCAAATAAAGGAGCAATTGTCGAAGCTTTTGTAGGACAAGAAATTTTAGCCTATGCAGATCCTCATCAAAAGCCCCAACTCTATTATTGGCAACGCATGGCAAAAAACAGCACCGCCGAAGTTGATTATCTCATACAAGACCAGGAAAATATCATCCCCATTGAGGTGAAAAGTGGCCATGGGACAACACTCAAAAGTTTACATAGCTTTCTCGAAACACACGTACGATCACCCTATGGGTTGCGCTTTTCCGTACAAAATTACTCAATACATAAAAATGTTCATTCATACCCTCTCTATGCGATAGCCCAGGTGATATTGAAAAATAAAGGGATGGCACAAAAGGCGTTGCTCTAAGTAAAATTTAATCTCCACCCTCAAAAATATGCACGGCAACCGTGGTGCCTATGCCGCCCATGTTCTGCGCAAGCCCATAACGCACAGCAGGATTGCTGCGCAAAAATTTTACAAGCTCAACAGCCTGACCAACGCCGGTAGCACCAATAGGATGCCCTTTGGCCTTGAGGCCTCCGGAAGGGTTGATAATGGCATTATTATTTAATGCGGGCCGTTCCCTCCCTGCCCCCTGGCCTGGTTCGCAAAACCCCAAATCCTCAAGCGCGATAACTTCAGCAATCGTAAACGCATCATGCAGCTCAAGCACACCAACATCAGCCGGACTGATCCCCGCCTGGGCATACGCAGCGGCCGCGGCAGCGCGCGTTGCAGCAAATGAGGTAAGCGTGGAACGAGCGGCGAGAGTCATGGTATCAGTTGCTTGAGATGAGGCGATGAGGTTGATTTTACCCATGCAGGCCGTTC
>CAZBUZ010000163.1:0-2148 GCA_964495205.1 uncultured Pseudomonadota bacterium
TATTTGACAATTGGATACTTTAATTTTATCAAATAGTGACAATTGGTCAACTGGGGTTGGGATAAAAAATGATCAGGCTGAAATAGAGGGAAATACGAGCTTTTTTACTTAAAAATGCTCTTTTTATAACATTTTGATGGCAATCCCGGCCAAAATCCAAAGAGATTCGCTGGCAAAGACACCGGCACAAAAGGATTGATAGGTTTCTTTGTTGCGTGGAAGTTTGGAGAGCAACGCGCCGATGATGAGGCCGAGTGAGATACTATTCGGCATAACAATGCCGCCAAATACCATGGTTGGGCTGAACCCTATTTTTTTGATGAGGAGGCCAAAAACAAAGCCGCATGAAACAACTAAAAAATCAAAGTGTAGTGATTGAAGAAGGAGTGCTTTGGCTTGGCTGCGTTGCGCAAAAAAATCCGGAGAGCCCAGCTGGAGGTTGGTAAAAAGAAGATAAAAAATGAGTCCTATTGTTAAGGCTGTTCCAATGAGTCCTACCCATTGCACGGTCCACATGCGTTTGCGTGTAACCATTGCAAAATCTCCTGTTTTAAGATCAAAAAGCAAGTCGGATGCCGTTGCTGCGCATATGTTAAAGAAAACACAGACGATGGTAAGTTGTAATGCTGATAAATTAAAGAGTAGGTACATTGGGATGAGAATGTAGGTTGAAAACCGACCATATTGAATAAGTCCTATGCTTCCTCCGATGAAACAAATTTGATACGTGGCAAATATGCATGCTGCTAGAAAGATAATTTGAGCAATGAAGGAGAATTTGAGCCAGGTGAGAAAAGCTAGGGTGCTGAGCAAAACCGCGCCGCTGAGCAGGAGGATGTTTCGGTTTTTTGCGGATAGAATGAGTTTTGCACAAGTTCTTAGCTTTTTGCTTTGAAAGATTGTTTTGTTTTGTTGTGCTTGATCTAATTTTTTCCTCATGGCTGTAAATAGCGTTGTGAATAATCCAAGGATAAGTTCGCTTACGACCATGCCGCTGCAAAATGCTACCGTGAATGACACAATGTTCATGGGCTGAAAGAGCATGACGGGGGAGTAGAGAGCATGATAATTGAGCGGAAGAAGGACGAGGTATTTTGCGAGCAGTCCAACACTTAGAGGGGCGGCTATGCTCATTCCTGCTGCATAGCCAATAGCCCAGATAGTGGGCCAGAGTGCTATGGCGAATTCTGGTGTGAAAAGATAAAATGTTTTGGGGATAAAACCGCTAAATCTGCCTATTCCATCTCGCAAAATAGCAAAGGTTGTTGCAAAGAGTACCCCATTAAAGATACCGAGGCCTTGTTTGCGGTTATTTTGTGCAGCGATGACATTATAGGTGAGCTGGCTGACGGGAAATGGAAGTGCTTTTTTTACAATAAAATGTTGGGTATACCAGGTTCCAAGAGTTATGCCAAATGCTCCTGCTGTCAGGCAAAGTATGGCGAGTAATACACAAAAAAAGATTGGTTGTGCAAGAAGTTCATTAAATCCTTGGCGGTCAAGAAAGTACATTGTTGGCAAGGCAAATCCTATGCCGGTAGCAATGGCGCCACCAACTGATCCGATTGCTTGAATGATAGCGGTTGATTGTTGGCGTGACATGGGGTTTTGCTTACCGCAAATGCGTTGTTTGCCTTTAAAAAGAATATTTGTCAGTAACGCAATGGTAGGAGCCATCCATGGCCCAATCATGGTTGCTACAGAAAGATATGCAAGAATACCTCCTGAAAAGAAGGTAAAGAGAAAACCCAAAATAATGATAATGCCGCACATAAGGTTCTATCCAAAAAAAATAAAGATGGCACACTAGTGGTTTGTGAGAATTTCTTATTTTTCCTAGTTTTCCTCGTTCTTGACAGGGTGTCAAACGGGTAGTGGCTAAGCTGAGTGGCTGGACGAAGGCGAAATGGGCTTTTTTAGCGAAAATAAAGGGTAAAACTTGCCTTTTGCTTGAATATTATTTACAATTAGAATTAAGAGGGTTGGAAGGGTTTTCTGGCCGGAAAATTTGCTGCAGGCAAAAAACGTAGGAATTTGTTTATGCTTGTGAAGAACAAATTAGTAAAACTCCTCATTTTTATTGGCGCTGGCTTGTTGTTGCTCAAGGTTGGCGTTGTTTCCTATCGTTTCTTTGCTGCGCATGAGCAA
>CAZBUZ010000164.1:0-2137 GCA_964495205.1 uncultured Pseudomonadota bacterium
TTTCTTTGGCTCACGATTTGTTGGCCATTCTTGCATTCTTGGTTATAACGCGCGAACAAGTCTCTTTGGATGTCTTGGCTGCTATGATGGCTGTTTTGGGTTATTCTGTCCACGATACCATCGTTATTTTTAGCAGAATACGCGAAAATATGAAAAATTTGCGAAACATGTCGGAATATGATATTGTCAATTTAAGTATTAATCAAACTTTAAGCCGAACTCTTTTGACAAGCTTTGCAACAATGCTTTCTGTTGTTGCTGTTTTACTCCTTGGGGGCGAAAGTCTACGCGGGCTCTCTTTAATCATGTTCGTTGGTATAATCGTTGGTACTTATTCATCGATTTACATTGCAAGCCCTGTTATGATGGCAATCAAAGCTAAAAAACAATCTGATGCCAACGTTGCATAAGGGGTTATGATTTTAGAGATGGAGGTTTTTGCTCGATAAACGATTTGTTTATTCGACTTATCTCTGTGTTACATCTTCCTTGTTGGTAATAGTGAGCGCTTGAAGTTGTTTGAGTTTACCTTTGTGATTTTTTTGCACAATGGAAAATGGTCGTTGGAAGTTTTTTGCGAATAATTCAAAGCATAGAGCTGCATTTAAAAGTATATAAATCGTTTAGTATCATCATTTTAACCTCATTAACCCTTTTTAATCATTATGGTTGCCCAAAATAAACAAGACAAACAAATAGCGAATACTGAGACTGTTGAACAAGCTCAGCCTAAGAACGTCCAAAGAAAAGACGTGCAGGTGCGAGAAAACCAGGGAGTGAGGCAGGTCTCCAAGGATGCTGCAGTAAAGAGTTCTGGTGATGCTGGACGTGATAGCAGCAAGATGCGCACCGCTGAAGGACATCGGTCCGGTCAGCCGGCTGCTCAACCTGCGGCAAAAAATAGTAGCGCACCTATCAAGCAAGAACAACGTGGTGCATCGGCTGCAACAGCAGCCGCCGAGATGACTCCAAAGGCATCCATAAATGTTCAAGAACTTAAAGAGATGAATATTACCAACCTCATTAACTATGCACAAAGCATAGGGCTTCCAGAGGTTGCTGCCTTAAAAAAACAAGAAATTATTTTTAGAATTCTTGAATCGCAATCCGAGCAAAGAGTTGAAATTTTTGGTGAAGGTATTCTTGAGCGATTGCCTGATGGTTTTGGTTTTTTACGTTCGCCAAAATTTAGTTATATTCCTGGGCCTGATGATATTTATGTATCCCCAGCTCATATCAAACGCTTTGGTTTGAGGACCGGTGATATTGTCAAAGGAACAATACGCAAGCCTAAAGAAGGTGAAAAATACTTTGCTTTGCAACGTGTTGATGCGGTTAATTATCAATCACCCGCATTGTCGGCAAGCCGAACGGTATTTGAAAACCTTACTCCGCTGTTTCCTGATGAAAAATTTAATTTAGAATACAACCCATCGGTTATTTCTACACGCATCATGGATTTAATTTCTCCGATTGGTAAAGGGCAACGTGGTTTGATTGTTGCTCCACCGAAAACGGGTAAAACGACAATTCTGAAGGATATTGCCAATAGTATTTTGGCAAATCATCCAGAAGCAATAATGATTATTTTATTGATTGATGAACGTCCAGAAGAAGTAACGGATATGGAGCGTTCGGTTAAGGCAGAAGTTGTCAGTTCAACGTTTGATGAATACGCAACGCGCCATGTTCAAGTTGCTGAAATTGTTTTGGAAAAAGCAAAACGGTTGGTTGAAAGTGGTCGTGATGTTGTCATATTGCTTGATTCATTAACGCGTCTTGCGCGTGCTTACAACACATTAGCGCCATCTTCTGGTAAGGTGCTTACCGGTGGTATTGATGCCAATGCTTTGCAACGACCAAAAAGATTTTTTGGTGCCGCGCGTAACGTCGAAGAAGGTGGTTCATTAACCATTTTAGCCACAGCGCTTATTGAAACTGGTTCGCGCATGGATGAAGTTATTTTTGAAGAATTTAAAGGTACGGGTAATATGGAAATTCACCTTACTCGTAAGTTAACCAACCGTCGTGTTTATCCTGCATTTGACCTACAAGCATCTGGTACGCGTCGAGAAGAACTTATGTTGCCTGAAGATGCGGTTAAAAATCTTTGGGTATTGCAGAAGTTTATTTCAAC
>CAZBUZ010000165.1:0-2120 GCA_964495205.1 uncultured Pseudomonadota bacterium
GATCTTTTTAGGCATGTTGCCAAACAAACGGCCGAACTCCTTGGCTACCAGTACCCAGCAGACGTTGATAAAAACATAACCGAGTTTGTTCAGAAAATACGGCATGGGAGGGCTGAAAATGCAAACAGTGACTGAAAGCAGTGTTGCCGAACAGCGCTACCTATCAATTGATGGCATTGATCAATGGGTGTGGCTGTACGGAGAAAATATAAAAAATCCGATACTCATATTTCTGCATGGCGGTCCAGGCATCTCTCTCCATGGAGCATTTCGTTATTTTCACGGCAACCTCGAAAAGCACTTTATTGTTGTCGGTTGGGATCAACGCGGTACAGGCAAGTCGCAAAGCAACTCGCTTAGTCCAGAATCTATGAACATCAAAACTTTCGTTGCTGATCTTCACGAACTTGTTCAGTACCTCAAAAGCCGCTTCGGCCAAAATAAGGTGTATCTTTTAGGTGAGTCGTGGGGCTCGCTTCTTGGTATAACCTATGCCAATCAATATCCTGACAATGTTTTTGCCTTTATCGGTACAGGACAACTATCAAACATGCAAGAATCGGAACGCTTGGGCTATGAATTTATGCTTGAGCAAGCAACAAAGACAAGCAATCATGAAGCACTTGCTCAATTGCGCCAAGTTAAGCAACCTCCATATAGCGCTATCGATGATGTAGCTGTTCTACGCAAATGGTTGATGTTACTTGGTGGATGCCTCTACAAGCAAACAAGTTATGAGCCGTTACTCACGCAACTTGCACAAAACAAGGAGGCTCTGCCAGATTTTTCTGGCGTAGCAGCATCACTTCCAGCCCTTCATCAAGAACTTTTTCATACAAATCTTTTTATCCAAATGCCAAAATTCAAGGTATCTGTTTATTTCCTTGAGGGTCGGCATGATCACCAAGTTTCGTCGGTGCTTGCTGAAAAATACTTTCAACTTTTAACGGCGCCAAAGAAAACGTTGGTATGGTTTGAAAAATCGGGGCACAATCCGATGTTTGAAGAGCCTGAAAAATTTGGTGCGCAGTTGCTTGCTATTCGCTACAATGATGCAAAATAATTTTTGATGGAGTTGCAAAAGATGGATGAACAAGTAATTTTGAATTTTCTTAAAGACAATAACATAGCCTATCACCTGTATGAGCACCAGCCGGTTTTTACGGTTGATGATAAGCCGGTTGTGACTGCTGTTGATGGTGTGCCATCATCTGCTGCTGTTCCCAAGCCGCACTTTAAGACATTGTTTTTGAAGGATAAAAACAGCGTTTTTTTCCTCGTGGCGGTTATTGAGGATAAACGCGTTGACTTGAGAGCCTTGAGTGATGCTTTGGGGAGTGGGCGTTTTTCATTTGGCAAGCCAGAGGAGTTGCTTGAGATGCTTAAGCTAACCCCTGGGGCCGTCACGCCATTTGGGCTTTTGTTTGATAAAGACCATAAAATATTATTTGTTTTTGATGAAGATGCGTTGTCGTGTGCGACCGTAAGTTTTCATCCTATGCGAAATGATATGACGCTGGTACTTACCCCTCAAGATTTTTTAAAAAGCATGGAAAAAATGGGATATATTCCCCAAATTATGAATATTCCAGTTAAAAAAGCTTAAAAATAATAAAGTTTAATTTAATTTTGACGCGCTTCAAGTTCTCTGGTACGTTCATAATGTTAATGTGTCGTTTTTGGTATAATTGCCTATTTTGATAAGGGTTTATGCAAAACCAATTTGCTTTTCATCAAACTCAATCTCATGCAGCAACAATGCTTGTTGGTTTGTCTACGGGCAACGGTACCTTTACGTCTATTTTTATGGCCTCCGCATCTAATTGTTATGCTCCTGGCCGGGATAGGTGTGCACGATAAAAAGCGATTATAACAAAGTAAAAGTGTAACCCCCGGCCAAAGCGGTCGGGGGTTTTTTTATTTTTCCTCTTTTGAAAGGATTTAAAAAGGTTATTGCGATGGAGCAAAAAAAGATTTCATTTAATTCTGCTGTACTGATGAACATAAACATGATTGTCGGTGGTGGTATTTATTTGTACCCGCAACTGATGGCCCAACAATCCGGAAACTTGAGTTTTATTGGTTGGTTGTTGGCTGGGCTGTTGTTATTGCCCGTTGCT
>CAZBUZ010000166.1:0-2095 GCA_964495205.1 uncultured Pseudomonadota bacterium
ACCACAAATCAACAACGAAAAAAGAATCATGAATCCTGACCCTGAGTGGAGAATGGTTTTTATAGAAAAAAGGTAAATATTTTTTTATCAACGCCTGGGTTAACCAGCGTCAAGCAGGTCAAAAAGTTTATTTTTCTGACCCTGCACTGCATACTTACGGCTGAGGGCGCTTAACTTATTCAAAATTTCAAATTTTTGTGATTTTTTAAGGGTTTTTTGTTAAAAAAACCCTTTTTTGCCTTTTGCTTTTCAAAAATGCCATTAAGGTTATACTAAAAGTAGTTGATTTTAAAGGTTAAAACCTAAATGTAGGTTATAAAAAAAGCTCGGAAGCGTGTTGTTCACTCCGAGTCTTTTAAAAAACGGTATGAATATTTCAAAACATGAATACTTATCAATGCCTTCAGGCCATAGCAGCAAGGAACATGAATTCAAAACAAACCTTGGGTTAAGCCAAGAATTGATTCATGCAATATCAGCCCAAAAACAAGAGCCATCCTGGATGCTTGAACAACGGCTGCAAGCCCTGGAACTTTTCTTTAAAAAACCAGCTCCAATATGGGGGCCGGATCTTTCACAACTCAATCTTTCAGACATATGCTATTATCTCAAGCCGGTAAAGCAAGAAGAAAAAAGCTGGCAAAACGTTCCCCAAGACATCAAACAAACTTTTGAACGCTTAGGCGTTCCTCAAGCAGAGCAAGCATATTTAGCCGGTCTTGGTGCCCAATATGAATCGGAAATGGTTTATCACAATCTCAAGGATGAATGGGCAAAGCAAGGCGTCATTTTCCTAACGCCAGACCAAGCACTTAAAAAATGTCCCGACCTCATACAAAAATATTTTGGCAGCGTTGTTCCAGCAACCGACAATAAATTTGCAGCACTTAACACCGCAGTATGGAGCGGCGGCACGTTCATTTATGTTCCGCCTGGCGTTCAAGTAACGACACCACTTCAAGCGTATTTCCGCATCAATGCCGAGCGCATGGGACAATTTGAAAGAACACTCATCATCGCCGATGAAGGCAGCCTGGTAACGTATGTCGAAGGTTGTACCGCCCCAACATATGCAACAAGCTCACTGCACAGTGCCGTCGTAGAAATCATCGCGCTCAAGGAAGCCCGGGTCCGCTATTACACGATCCAAAATTGGTCAAAAAATGTTTACAACCTGGTTACCAAGCGTGCTTTCGCGTACCAAGACGCCATAATTGAATGGATCGATGGGAACCTAGGTAGTGGTGTCACCATGAAATATCCTGGTGTCATCCTTAAGGAGCCAGGCGCAAAAGCTGATATTCTTTCTATCGCGATGGCAAGCGCTGATGGACAAATTCAAGATTCAGGTGGACGCGTTATACACGAAGCACCTGATACTTCGTCTAAAATTATATCGAAATCAATTAGCTGCAACGGCGGCCGCACAAGCTACCGAGGAACCATCTCCGTAACACCACAAGCTTCAAACTGCAAAGCATTTGTTCAATGCAACAATCTCATCTTGGATCCCAACTCACGCGCTGACGCTTATCCTTATTTGGACATCAATAATGAAAATGTCGAGATTGGACATGAAGCAACGGTAAGCCGCATTGGCGATGAGCAGCTATTTTATCTGCAAAGTCGCGGCATAGACCATCAAACCGCTCGCACATTCATTGTCAATGGCTTTATCGAACCATTTGTTAAGGAATTACCGATGGAATTTGCCGTCGAAATGAACCGATTAATTGAACTAGAAATGGAACATCATGACTAATAAGTGCATAGAGTACATTAATTGCCCAACAGAGCTCGGATTGTATTTTGAAACCAAAATACAAACAACAATCCACCTTAGAGAGCATATTGCCTGTCAATACGCCCATGGAGGCATTCCATCCAATCTGACACTCACCATAACAATTGCTCCATACACCGACATAACGGTCATCGACAATTTATGCTGTTGCAATTGTCAGGCAGAATCAATTCCTTTACGCCACAAATTGAATTTCCACATACACAAATACAGCACACTCAATTACCATCTGGGAGAAACTACTCAAACAACCTGCAAAAAATCACCTCAAAAAACATGCAATGTAACAAA
>CAZBUZ010000167.1:0-2095 GCA_964495205.1 uncultured Pseudomonadota bacterium
TGGGAGATGATGCTACATTAGTTGGTGATGGTACGGTGATATTTAACAATAGGCGGTTGTCTTTGGGCGGAACAGCATCTATCTGGACTGGTAATCTTATTTGGAATAATGCCTTGGATTTGCAGTTGAACAGTCGCGTTGAGTTGCATGGCTCGTGGGCATTTTATGCCGATTCTCAGATGAATGGTAATGGTAACGTGCTTGATATTGCAAATGGTGGATCGATTTTGCTTTACCCAAATTCACGCTTGCGCTTGTCTGGCGTGCGACTTAAGGGATTGGGAACTGGAAAAATTATTATGGCTCCTGGGGCGGAACTCTTGCTCTCTGATGTTGAAATTGAGATGGATGATAATTACGATATTTTTTCGGGTGGGATATATATTGATGGATCAACGCATATTATTAGCAAAGATTTTATTTTGAATTTTCGTTCATCAACTGCTGAGGATTTCGTCTTATCAACAGGGGCAGAAAACCAACTTATGTTTGTTCAGGGTTTAGATACCCATGGTTCATTGACTATAGATCGTGTTGCGCTTACCTATGATCCACTTGAATTCCTTGATAAATACAACGTGCGGCCATTACGCATCCAGGATCCAAACCATAAATATATCAATATTATCAACCATGGCTCAATTCGAAAGTTTCGTATGGAATCGGTGTCTTTTCTTGATTATAGTTCTGATGCCGCTATGCAGCGTTATGCCGTTGTTTTTCCGGTGCGTCCTGTCAAGATATTTCCAGAAAATATTGGTGGTGCTTTGAATTATGAGGTGCGTGTTCAAGGCCGTTCGAATTATTATCGATTCACACGGGCGCATGAGCCAATCATGTTTATCTCTGATGGTGTGCATGCGGTGTACGAAGATTTGTTATTCAGCGAGTTTTCTCCAGAATATTTGTCGCTTGGCAAAGATGCATCATTGGTTTTTGGGGATAAAACAACTGTCGAATTGTTTCGAAATGAAGAGCTTAATTACCGATTTACCTTTCAAGGGAATGCTGTCTTGCGTGGTAATGGCTCGATTGTGACACTTGGGCCTACGGGCGAGATTGTGTTACAGGGAGAGAATTCAACCTTGCTCATTGATGGGATAACCTTTAAAGATGTTTCAGGCGAAAAGATTCGCTGCTTGAGTGACTCATCAAAATTTATCTTTAAAGATGTGACGTGGATTCAAAATGATACCTTTGATTTTAAAACAGGTGCTTTTGATGTGCTCGGTGACTTTACCATCATTGGTCCTCATACCTTTAATTATTCATCAATTATGCCAAGCACTATTCTTTCCGATGCAACTTTATTTTTAAAGCGAGGTGCAATTTTCCATTATGAGCCAACGCAGCCTCTTCTTGGGAGTATTATTGTTGCGCCTCTACCAGGAACCATTAGAGCTGAGATCGACATCTTTGATCAAAGAAAATTATTACGTATGGCCGATGCTTCAGCAACATTGTTTATGGAAGATGCAACATTGTCAGCTCCTGCTCCGGGGTTGCAATTGACGACTGGTCGCCTTGAATTAAGCAAGTTTAATTATCTGCGCAATGATGGTGGAACAGACGCTGGTTCTGGCATTGTTTTTGGTGATGGGACATTTGCAGACAATTTGTTTATTGATCAACCGAGCAGTGATGCGTTGCGGTTGCTTTCTGGTGTTTTAACCATCCAAAATGTTGCTGGATAAGGAAAATCTATGAAAAAAGCGTTTGTATTTTTTTTCCTTATGCTTTGCTGTGCCTTTACTGCTTTACCTAAGCTTCGTTTTGGTGGCAAAGATTCTTCAGTGACTGCGGGAACGCAGGGCATCTTTCGGGTAAACACGGAAAAGTTAAATGTTAAAGAGGGTATTATTAATAAAACAGAGCAGGGTAGTATCCAAGGCAAGCCGCTTTTTTTTGATTATGCCTATTTTACCTCTGGGCTTTCCGATTCTTTTATTTTGGGAACATTTGATCCGGACTTTATAACACAAACATCTGATGGGCAGCGAGAAGAGGGGCGTATTTTGTTAAAGCCTGACCAGACCGTTTTTAATGCTAGTGATTTTTTGCTGAGCAAGCCTGGTGGCTTGCTTCATCAAGTGGT
>CAZBUZ010000168.1:0-1929 GCA_964495205.1 uncultured Pseudomonadota bacterium
CGCGCTGGCCTGGTTTGACGTAACCGACTTCACTTTCATCGATATCGAGCGTTGCTTTCATTTCTGTTATATTGTGTGCAATTTCGAAGAGAACAGAGGTGATATCTGCGTAAACGGCGAGGCCCTTGGTAGCATAGACAGCGGTAACGATGCCATCATCAGGAGCCACTATGTTGGTGTAACGATATTCAAGTTGTGCTTTTTCAAGATCGACTTTTCGAGCATTGCGATCAGCTCGTGCTTTTTCATACTCAGATTTAATCTTTTCATATTCGTTCTTTGATAACTGATTTGCTCGATATAATTCTTGTTTGCGTTTAAAGTTTTCTTGTTGATAATAGAGTTCGTGTTCAGCTTTTGCCAGGTTTTCTTGTGCAAGTCGGATGTCTTTATCATTCTTGCTTATTTCAACAATTGCCAGTACCATGCCTTTTTTTACGTGTTGATTTTCTTTTACAAAAACATCTTTAATAATGCCGAGCAACTGGCTACCAATCTTCATATAATTTTTTATTTCAAGGACGCCCGATGTATAAATTTCATGCTTTATGTTTCGTTTTTGTGGTTTTGCTGTTTTGTACCATGATGCGGGTTGTGCTTTTTTGGTGAAACGACGATAGATAAAAAAAGCACCACCAAGCATGAGGCTGACAAGAAAAAAATTAATGAGAAATTTTAAGATATTCATAGGCTGGGGCTCCAATTGTTTTTGGGGGTAGTCCCGGCTGATTTTGTTTTGATATTACATAACATGTTTTAGCATAGCGGGGGGATTTGGCTGAATTCAATAACTTTTTTTTTTAGTGCTTGTTTATTGCGTACTGCTGCATAAATAAGTACGTATTTTGGGTTGTTATGGAGCATGGCTATGATTTTTTTAAGTTAGGCTTCGTATGTTCCGTTCAAAGTAATGGAGTCAATCTGTGTCGTGAGTGAATTAATATCAGGCAGCAATGGATTATTGAAAAAGTTTTGTGATGAGTGCATTGCCAGGTGTACATGATCATCAAATGCAATATTGTGGAGCGCTAATTGAGCTGAAAAGGTTGATGGGAGTTCAGCTTTGAAGAAAACACGACTTTCTTTAGCGGCTAACAGCTGTACCATCGTGATAAATTGTTCGCGGCACAGTTCAGGGTCTTTACTGGTAAACCAGGTCGAAGTAAGCGGAACATCGATACTATTGGTTGATGGGCTCTTGATAATCAGGAAGGGGGTTTTGTTCTTTCTTGAAAGCATAAATGAGAACATTACCTCTCCCATTTCAATTTCTGTTACAAGTTTTTTGCACCAAGCGATCATATTTTTTTCTTTAACAAATTGCTGAATATCACAGTTTTTTGATGGATTTTTGGAGCATTTGCATTCGACGGCAAAATGCTCGCTGATGATATCAAATTCAGTTGTGGGTAGATCGATGATTGCTTCATCCAGTTGAACTCTTGCGGTGTTGTGATAAAAAGTTATATCCAGCCCCAAGCCGATGACGCGTTCGCCTTGCGCGCTGAGTAAAAGTGCAGATTCGACTTCGAATGCGTATCCTGGATCTTTGTTTATTTTATAAAGAAGCGACAACAGGCCGGGTGTTTCCGGTCCTAACTGACTGAGTGCCAACTCATTGAGCTGTGTGGTGGTGATTGACGATAGATAGCTTGCCGAAAAAAGCAAGCTTATAAATCCAAGAATCGCAAAAAAATGCTTTATGATTGTAACGACAGTGTTGCATAAGTATCTATGTCCCCAAACGTTCATAAGCCCCCCTTGTTTGGTTTTCTTATGCAATTATTTCATGTGCAAAATCCTTTCTTTTTGCCTTGTGTTTGATCCCCTGACGCAGGGGATGCTGTTTTTATTTCCTAATAATAATGTGCCAGTTTTAACCGCTTAAATTCAATGAATCGTTATTACCAAAACGGTTCTGTTTTTCCA
>CAZBUZ010000169.1:0-1804 GCA_964495205.1 uncultured Pseudomonadota bacterium
CGATTGGTGTGAGGTCTTGCAGTCTTTCCCATTTCTTTACCCTCCGGATATGCTTGATTTTGATTCATCAGCATCAGCTTACCACAAGCCATTGCCGCTCGCAAATTGCCTATTTAGAGGAATCCTTTGCAGGTGCCCTCGTTGTCTAATCCGCTACAGGCGAGGGATAGCGGTGTATCTGAGCTGCGTTATGTAAGTTTTTTTGAATAACGTTGTAAAAAAAATATGGTTATGTAAGTATTTTTGAATAATGATGCTGCATGGGTGTGGTTGTATCGTTATTTTTGAATAAGACATAATTATATCAGGAGTACTTTATGGATAGAAGTGGACGCTATATAACGCAATCAACAGGTTATAAGGCCTTTGTTCCAACACCGTTGCCCCCATATCCTGCGATAAAAATAGATGATGAGTTACAAGCGATTTTGTGGGAAGCGACGCTTCTTCTTGCTCGTCTTGATGGGATGGCGTATACCTTGCCGAATACTGATCTTTTCATTACGATGTACCTAAAAAAAGAGGCGTTGCTGAGTGCTCAGATTGAGGGAACTCAAGCATCATTAGAAGACGTACTTGAGTTTGAAAAAGGAGTCGTTCCTAAAAATGTAAACGATGTGGTTGATGTGGTGAATTATATCAAGGCGCTTCATTACGGCATGGATCGCTTGGAGTCATTGCCCATGAGTCTCAAGCTTATCAAGGAATTGCATGCTATTCTTTTGCATGGTGTGCGTGGGGCTGAAAAAACGCCCGGATTGTTTAGACGAACGCAAAATTGGATTGGTCATGCTGGTTGTACGCTTAATACTGCTACGTATGTGCCGCCTGCGCCCGGTGACATGCTTAAAGCTATGGGCGATTTTGAATTGTATCTGCATAAAAAATCTACGCTGCCTGAACTTATTAAATGTGCTTTGATCCATTATCAGTTCGAAACGATACACCCATTTTTAGATGGCAACGGCAGGGCTGGGCGACTACTGATAACATTTTATCTTTATTGGAAGGGTATTTTAAAAAAACCGCTTCTCTACCTTAGTTATTATCTTAAAAAAAACCGCCAAGAATATTACGATCGGCTTATGCTCGTGCGGACTAAAGGCGATTATGAGCAATGGATCACCTTTTTTTTGCAGGGTGTTATCCAAACGAGTACGGATGCGCTTGAGAACATTAAAAAAATTTTACAGCTGCGTGATGCGCATCAAAAGTTGCTATGGAAAAAAGAAATTTCATCGCCAACGGCGGTTATGTTGCTCGAGGAGCTTTTCTACATGCCACTGCTTGGGGTTGGTGATGTGCAAAAAAAGTTCAAACTTTCTCACCAATCAGCATCCAATCTGATCAAGCAATTTGTTAAAATTGGCATTCTAAAGGAGCTAACCGGCAAGCAACGTGGACGACAATTCGGGTATGTTGCCTATCTTGCGCTATTGAGTGAGGGGACAAAGCCTCTGTAGCCCCTGTGGGAAGGTTCTTTTGGGAACAGTTACCCCTTCTTCGTCTTCCACGTCACCTTGACGCCTTTAGGCGTCTTCCTGAACAGGATGCCAACAAGGGTGATGGGCTTTTTGCTTTCGAGCTTGCTTGCCGCGGCGTAGCCTTTCTCTTCAATTTGCTTGAGGGCTGCCTCTGGGCTGCCGCGTTTTTTTGTCTCGATGATGTAGCGGTTCTGAGCGCTTTCGAGCATGATGTCGATCGAGCCGGTGTGGGTTGCAACCTCGGCCAGCGGCTGTCCGCCGAGCAAGCGGCAGATCATGTAGAAAGTGCCCTGATAAAATTTTTCACGGTCGACCATGAT
>CAZBUZ010000170.1:0-1763 GCA_964495205.1 uncultured Pseudomonadota bacterium
GTCTCTATCTAGAGAAGAACCAGCAAGAAACGGCGTGGAATTACTTTAAAAAAGCCGTTGAGGGTGATTTGGATACGCCAGAAGGCTTTTTTACTTTCGCTCAAATGAGTATGCGTCTTAAAAAATTTAAGGAAGCAGTCAGTTCCTTCGAGCAGGTTGTTGAGCGAGGGAGTGCTAATGAACAGGTCTGGTTTGGGTTAGCTAATGCTCACTACATGCTTGGTGCGCATGATAAAGCTGAAGCAATTTATGTTAAATTAGTGCGCGATAATCCGCTCGATGGCCGTTACATGTACAACCTTGCTGAAACATGGTTTGGTAAAAAGGACTATGCACGGGCTCATGAGTTGTTTAAAAAAATAACGACTTTGCCCAAACCGTTACCTCAAGCATTTTTTAGAGTTGCTGCTTGTTTGGAGAAAATGCAAAAGTTTGATCAGGCCAAAACCTTTTTGACCGAATTGATGAATATTAACGCTCCTGATGATTTTAAAAAAGTAGTCAAACAAGAAATGACACGCATCGCGCTCCAAGAAAAAGTATCTCAGGGCAAAGGAAGTATTGCGTTGTCCGACTTGAAAAAAGCATTAGCTCTTAAAGATACGCCAGGGGCTGATAAACAAAAAAAAGCATAAGAGGGTGAGTTGTTATGAAAAGAATAACCCAGGCAAAAGCGTGGCCGTTCCTATATTGGTTGCTGCCGCCAGTATTGCTTAGTCTTTTTACATTTTTTATTTATAAACCATCATTGCGTTATGGCTTTGTTTTTGATGATTTTCCAACAATTATTGAATACATTCATGCACGTCATTTAGATGTTAAGGGGCTTTTTTTTGGTGTGAGCCGATGGATCTCTCGCATTTTGAATCAGTATACGTTTACGCATTGGGGGACTGATCCATATGGCTATCGCATTTTTGATATTTTGTTACACATTGTTATTGGCATTATGGTATTTGCATTGGTGGCTACACTTTTTACGCATGTTAAAAAAAATGTTTTTTTAAAGCGATATGCCTATCCGTTAGCGATTTTATCTTCGGGACTTTTTTTACTGCATCCAGTGCAAACACAAACGGTGAGTTATATCACGCAGATGCGGCTTGAGGGGTTGGTCGTATTTTTTGTGTTTGCCATTTTGTTATCGTTTGTTTATGCTGCGCGTGCATCATCACCTTTTGTTAAGTACGGTCTTTATGGGCTTTCGTTTGTTCTCGCGGCTTTCAGTACAGGTACAAAAGAAATTATTGTTACCTTACCGTTTTTAACCATGCTTGTTGACTGGTTTTTTATCGCCGAAGGCGATTGGTCAGATTTTTCGTCACGGCTATGGGTGCATGGTTGTCTTATGGCCATCGTGTTTTGGTTTTTGTATCGTTATGGTGTTGCAAAACCACAGAATGTTGCAGCTGCGGCTTCTGCGCCAGTACACAACAACCGCGGAAATATGATTACGGCAAATCCAGGCGAATTTATAACCACGGGTCGCTTCTTTATTTCGCAATTCAAAATCATTGTGCATTATCTGTTTGTTTTTTTTCTGCCTGTTGGATTGAGCTTTGATTATGGTTATAAGCTTTCTCCTGGATTTTTTTCTTGGGATGTTATTTTCCCGCTTGTGATTTTGCTGACCATTGCAGGGAGTGCTTTGTATGCGTTTATAAAAAATCGAGCAAGCATACTTACTTTTTGTTGTGCGTGGTTTTTCGTTGCTATTTTACCGCGTGCCTCTATCTTCCCAGGTACGGAGCTTGCTTGTGATT
>CAZBUZ010000171.1:0-1753 GCA_964495205.1 uncultured Pseudomonadota bacterium
ATATTCTGCAGCACCCATTTTTGCACGGCAAAACCCAAGCGATTTTTATGATTATGTTTTGCAAGGACGGCAGGGAGAATGGGAATATCAACACGTTGCTTAGCTTGCGCATACATTTTTTTAAAATAGGCGGGAAAAAATCGCCCTTCTTTAAACCATCGATATGTTGGCGCAGCAAAGCCAACCTTCTTGCGATAAATGACATTTGAAGGCAATATGCCCTCGCAAACCTTTTTTAAAAGGTATTTTGTTTGCCCGTTTTTAAAACGCAACTCAGCCGGCACATGCATCATAAATTCAACGAGTTGATAATCGAGAAAAGGCTCGCGAGCCTCTATACCCGTTGCCATAGACATCTTGTCGGCGCGCATAAGTAATAGCTCAGGTAACCGTTGCTTCAATTCGAGATACAACATTTGCTTACAGAAATCAGCAGCCCCATCTATAGTTTTTAATTTTTTCATATGATAATCAACAAACGCGCTGCTATCATATTCCTGCCGTAATCCAACCATCATTTGTTCTACAATCGGATCTACCATTAAAAGCTCTTGATGATGAACATCAAGGAAATAGTCTCTCTTTTGCCGTTCACTAAACGCTAAAGCCCCTCCCCAAAATAAATGTTTATTATGAACCCAATTATCAAAAACAGTAGCGCGCGTACTACTTGGCGTTAAAAAAGGAGCAACAACAGCGTTGACCGCCTTTTTCATAAAAGTCGGAACTAATTGTTGAGTGAAGCCAAAACCTGCATCGTAAATCTTTTTATACTGGCCATAGGTTGGATACCCAAAAAAAAGTTCATCGGCTCCCTCACCAACCTGTACAACTTTTAACCCTTTATCTCGTGCTAATTTCGAAACATAATAAAAAGGAATACAAACACAATCAGCAAGCGGCTCATCCAGATAGTGCACCATTGATTCATAAAAAGAAAATGCTTCTTTCTCAGAAATAACAAGCTCATGGTGCTCTGTTCCAAATCTCTGGGCAATAAGGCGAGCCCACGCTGACTCATTGCTTTCTGGTCCATCCGCAAAGGCAACGTTAAAGGTTTGCACCTTGCCAACACATGCAGCCATCAAGGCAACATTGAGACTCGAATCAACACCTCCTGATAAAAAAGCACCAACCGGAACATCGGCAACCATGCGTTTTTTTGCCGATTGAGCAAGCAAGGCACGAATATTTTCCACGCAGAATTCTTCACGGGCAAAGTTTTTTTTCTGAGCATCAGAAATCTGCTTCACCGGGGAATACCATTCTTTAAATGCCAGTTGCTTGTTTTCGTTAAGCACAGCATAAAAGCCAGCGGGCAACTTATACACGCCCTGATAGATGGTAAAAGGCGCCGGGGCAACCATAAAAGTTAGGTAGTGATACATTGCAAGCGATGAATACTGCTTTTTCATCCATGGAAGTTCCCATAATGCTTTTATCTCTGACGCAAAACTCAACACACCGTCTTGCAGAGAGAAATACAAAGGCTTTACTCCCATGCGATCACGAATTAAATAAAGTTCTCGTTTCCTAAAGTCATAGAGAGCTATAGCAAACATGCCATCAAGCCGCTCTATACCTGCAATACCCCACTCTTTGTAGGCATAGATGATGGTCTCTGTATCTGACGTTGAAGAATAGCGATAGCCACGACTCTCGAGCTCTTTCCGCACGGCTGCATGGTTATAAATTTCACCATTAAAGCAAACAATAACCGACCGTTCTTCATCAAACATGGGCTGCATGCCCG
>CAZBUZ010000172.1:0-1741 GCA_964495205.1 uncultured Pseudomonadota bacterium
AACCCGCTTTTTCGATATGACCTGTTTTTCCACCATCTATCATTCTTCCATCCGGCTAACGAAACGCTAAACCGGAGTCGCGTCATTGGCGCTGCGATCGGCTTGAGCGCCTTGTTCGACTATTTGTGATTTGAGCAATACCCCTGCCTGTGAGAGTATGCTCTCGATTTCCTGAAAGGAATAACTATTTTTAGCTATAAAATGAACAATAGGAATACCGGCGGCCCGCAGGACATTGTCAACGAAATGGTCACGGGTCTGTCTTTTCGATTGTCTGTGTGTCTTATCATCAAGCTCGATTGCAAATAGGACACTAAGATTTGCTGGATCGCATGCTACTATATCAATGTGTTTGCCCTGGATTTTATTGAATGCATTTTGCCATGCACTTTTGCTTAAACCGCTTTTTACCTTTACGATGTCTGCTAAACGCGTTTTACCCATTAAGCGGTAGCGATTACTAATTGCTTGCTCAAGTACGCCAAGAAAAGACCGTTCAGATGGAGAGAACAAAGCTGACTGCTTCTCATAAGGGAAGGTCTGGTCTCCTTGTGATTTATGTTTTAGGAGTACTTTTATCAAAGTAACGATTACCAGAAGGAGAACAAGGACGATGATTAGAATTAGAAGGATGTGAATATTGAACATGAATTATCATTTCCTTTCTTGTGTCGAACGATAAAACCAGCCGAAGCGAAGCGGTCGGCTTTATTGTCTGGTTGGGCGCGTTAAATAGAATACATCTCTCCATGTTTTCCAATGGTTCCATTAGTGTTGGTTTTTGAAGAACCTAATTTTTATAATCATTTATGTTCGATTCGACCGATGAAAACAATGATTCATACAAATCTTTGGCCATATTTTCGACCCACACGTGCTGTTCTTCTGTCATTTTTTGCCTTACTGATCTAGCCGACTCTATATAACGTTTTAAGTTCCCGCCCTTCAGTAAGAAATCGAGTGTTGTAGCTGCGCGCCACGCAAAAGAGTAAATTGCTTCAGAGGCATTTCTGGTTATTGCGGAATTGGGTGCCTTAAAAACGTTGTTGTATGGTTGTGCGTAGAATCCTTGTTGCTTTAGAGCATCCAAATCTTGAAATGACTTGTTTGTGAGTAAATCAAAGACGATGTTTCCACGCTTCTTTAAATCCATAATAGAAACTGCAAAGGCGTGAGAAAACTCAGGTTCCGACTTGAAACGTGGGTCGACCTCGGCAATGTTCCTCAAGAGAAGGGATAGTAATGTCAAAGATGAAAGCTTCGTTGTGTGGCTTTTTAGGGATTTTGTATAAGCATCAGCTTTATGATCATCACTACGTGCGAACAGTAGCCCATCAATACAAAAAAGTTTCCCAAGTTCTTCAAGGGCCAACACCGAAATGGAAAGTGATATACCGTGAAACCCTTTATCGAAAAGTATTTTTGCAGATGCTATCAAATCATTTGCATTTGTCCAACATGCCTTAAATGCATCCTCGATAAACTCAACTTTGTTTCTATACTTTCGCCTGTTCACAAGTTGATCCTTATTGATCTTTGCCTGTCTTTTATAGCCCAACGAAAAGCTCACCGGGAGCAGCCCAGCGGGCCGCGATCCGGTGCAGCGCCGGGTTATGCACCCATTGATTATGGCACTTGCTGCACGGACGAGCTGATAATTGATTTAATTTTAATAATCAAAGGGGCATAATTTTTAAAAACGTCAATATTAGTTTCGTTACTTATTTTATTAAGAAACTTA
>CAZBUZ010000173.1:0-1694 GCA_964495205.1 uncultured Pseudomonadota bacterium
CCGCTCCTTTATTGGTAAAGTAATGGCCATGATTATTTTGGGAATATGGGCTGTGTGTTTGCATTGTTTGTATAGATACATTTTTGTTGATTGGTCTACAAATAATTATATAGTAGCCCATTAGAGTCCCTATTTTTTTCCCACCCAGTTTTTTACCATCTTTTTGCATAGATGCTTGCGTGTTGCCTTTTTTGCGGCATTTCTTGTAAATGACCTGCAACTATTCGGTACATAATATATTTACCATAACCTTGTTGTATTTTACCATAATCTACAAATAAAATAAATTTTTACTAAAGGGATTTGGCCTTCAACTACGTATATCGGGGAGATTTGGATGCTCATGATGGCGCTGCTTGACAATGTGAAATATTCTTGTGGTCGAAGTCTTTGTGTTGAACACAAACGGCTTTCCATTCGCTGCAAACAGCATAAAGAACGGGGAGATTATTTAAGGCTTATGAGTTAGAAAAGCTTCTTAGCAATTGAGCGTTGTTTTGCTTGCATGAAGTATTTTTTCTTTGCCGGTGAGAGCTTTTCAATAGCATAGCGTAACATGGTGCGTGGCATGGTAGATGCATGTACTTCAAGAAAACTTTCTAAAACGGTTGATGAGCAACGCTTGCCGACTTCACGAAGCATCCAACCAACGGCTTTGTGTATAAGGTCGTGTTGATCATGCATAAGAAGCTTGGCAATGTGCAATGTATCTTCATAGCGGCCTTGCTTTATGAATGCGAAAGTTGCAACAATGGATATGCGGCGTTCCCACAACAATGATGATTGTGCAAGTTGAGATAATATTGCAGCATCTTTTTCCAATAGATAATTGCCAACGATTGTAGGTGCTGAAAGGTCGACCAGATCCCAATTGTTAACAAATACAGAATGGTCCAAATAGAGCTTAAACATTTGTTTTGGATAGACTTTCGCTTGTTGGACCATAATAAGTAATGCACATAATCGAACATCATGAATTTCATGTTGAAGTAATTTTTCAAGGGCTGTTGGTTGCAGAGCTTTATATTTACGGGCAATTGATCTGACGAAGGGGACCGTTAAACCCCAAAAAATATCACCCTCGGCATATTGCCCCTTGCCGGTTTTAAAAAATCGTTGCAAGAAAGTTGCTTTTTCTGGGTTGGCTGCTGTCTTGAGGTCGTTGATGAGTGTGTTTGGGTTGGAAATCATGGTTGTGTTCCTTCGGCTTGTTCTTTTAAGATCATATTGCGTGTTATTAAAAAGTCGCGTTTTGTAGCGGCTTGTATTGTGCTTCAAAATTCGCAAAATTTTTCCAGTCAACTGTTTTTAGTATTTCTGGATATACTGTTTCATGTATAAGTTGATCTTTGTTGAACCAGCCAACTTCTGTGATGCCCTCAATCTTCGCTTCTTCTGTTTTTTGCAAGTCGCCACCAATGATACTACACAAAAACCAAACTTTGATGACGCGATATTTGCTTGCCAGCAAGTCTTCAATAAGAATGATTTTGCCAGGGGCAACATGCAACCCCGTTTCCTCAAACACTTCTCGCTTGAGCCCCGTCAATAAATCTTCTTCTGGCAAAACCCCGCCCCCGGGGCCGACTAAAAAATTTGACCGTTCATCTTGGTACCTAACCAAGAGAACCTTGTTGCCATCAAATATAATGCCGGATGCCGATGCTCTAATTTCTTTCATTTTGTTGCCTTTC
>CAZBUZ010000174.1:0-1659 GCA_964495205.1 uncultured Pseudomonadota bacterium
AGGTGGTGGTTTTATTGTGGTGGAATGAGCCTGTAACGGCCTTAAAAGGAATTGGTGCTAAAAAGGCGCTTGATTTAAAGAAGCTTAATATTGAAACAATTGGCGATATATTGAACATGTATCCGCGCCTCAATAGTTATATTGACTATTCAAGATTTAAAAAGATAAGAGAACTATCAACAAATAACGAGAAACAGATTTTCGTATGTGAGATTGTTAATATCTCGGAAAAGTACTCTCACAAAGGTAAACGCTATAGTTTAGTAACTGTCCGTGATGAAACTGGTTATGCTGAAATTTATTTTTTTGCGCAGCAAAGATTTCTGGTTAAGAAGTTAAAAGTTGGTATGAAAGCAATTGCAACTGGCAAGGTGAAACCAGGCAGAACAGCTCGTATGATTACGGAAGCTTTACTGCAAACAGTGGATACAGATGATGAACAGGAAGGGTTTGGCATTTTACCGGTATATAGCCTTGCTGGCTCTCTTACCCAAAATGATTTAAGAAGAGCTGTTAAACAGGCATTGCTTTTGGCAGAAGAATTTTTGCCGGAATCTTTACCTCAAAATATTATCAAAGATCGTCAACTACTAGGTAGGCTAGAAGCGCTACAGAATATTCATTTTCCCAAAAACTTCAAAATTCTTGAGGAAGCAAAGAAAAGATTTATTTTTGAAGAACTATATTTATTACAATGTGGGTTGCTCTATTATCGAAACAAGGTTAAGTCTGGCAAAAAAGGCATAAAACATGGAAAAGATGGTTTGGAGATCAACAAGATTTTAGCCTGTCTTCCATTTGAAATGACCGCAGCCCAAAAAAAAGCCTGGCAAGAAATATCATTCGATATGCAAGATGAAAGATCAATGCATAGATTGCTGCAAGGAGATGTTGGCTCTGGAAAAACAGTAATTTCGGCACTCGCATTGGCCAAGGCTGCTGAAAATGGTTATCAAGGATGCATCATGGTGCCTACAGAGATTTTGGCACAGCAGCATTTTCAAACATTAAAAGTATTTATGGAACAAAATCCTTTTCGTATAGAGCTTTTAACGAGCAATGTAAAAGGCAGCAAGCGCAAGGAAATATTAAATGGCCTCACCAATGGCGATATTGACATTATTGTTGGCACACACGCTTTGATTCAGGACGATGTAATTTTTAACTCTTTGACACTGGTAATAACCGATGAACAGCATCGTTTTGGTGTTGAGCAAAGAGCTAAACTAGCTAATAAGTCAGAATTCTCTCCGGATGTTTTGGTTATGACTGCTACGCCTATACCACGTACTTTGGCCCTGACAGTCTATGGGGATCTTGATGTGTC
Source organism: uncultured Pseudomonadota bacterium (assembly GCA_964495205.1). Classification (GTDB taxonomy): domain Bacteria; phylum Babelota; class Babeliae; order Babelales; family RVW-14; genus GWF2-38-10. Next base: position 1,328 of record CAZBUZ010000174.1, read on the forward strand.
GATTATGAGAGGACTGCCTCCTGGCCGCAAGCCCATAGAAACTCTTTGCTTTACCAATGAAAAACGTCCTGAAATATATGCCGGCATGCTGAGAGAGGTAAAAAAAGGCCATCAGGCTTATGTTGTATGCCCTCTAATAGAAGAATCAGAAACCTTTGATGTAAATTCGGCAACAGAAGTATATGAAGAACTCTCGGCTGGTTATTTGCAGGGAGTTTCCTGTGGTTTGCTGCATGGTAGAATGAAAGAAAGCGAAAAAGAGAAGGTAATGCAAGGCTTTGTCAATGGCAGCATAGATGTTTTGGTTGCTACAACTGTTATTGAGGTTGGCG
>CAZBUZ010000175.1:0-1655 GCA_964495205.1 uncultured Pseudomonadota bacterium
TATAAAACATACCTGTTTGTTCACGCAATGCATACAACCGAGACCCAAGGTCTTTGAATGCGACAATATTCAAAATACGTACCGGAACCAAATCTTGGTCATAAATCGTTAATGGCGACGGCTGGCACAATGTTAAAATAGCCTGGTCGCGCAACAAATATTTGTCAATCTGCTGGCGCAGCGTAAAGTTGGCTTTAGGATAATCAATTTTTTTAGCGGTTGCTGCAGACCATGTACTAAAAACACGCTCAATTGTTTTTTGCATTTTATCCAGATCAAAATTGCCAACCACCGCTAAAACCATACCAGCAGGACACATAAACTGCATATGCAATTTATACAAATCAACCGGTTTTATCCGCTTGACGAACTCAATCGCCTCATCAAAGGTCCATCCATATTCTTTATCTTTGTAAAGAGCACCTTTAAGAGCTCGCTCCATAATACTAAAAGGGACATCCTTGCTACGTTCATAACTATCAACAAAAATATCTTTTACTTTGGTCAAGGCATCATTAGGGAAAATAGGATTCATCAAAACATGCAAAAAGCGTTTCAAGATTTGCTCATAATTATCATTAAGCATAGCAAGGCCAGCACCAGATGCATCAAAACGATAAGACGCTCCGTTATTTTCAAAAAATGCCACATTATCTTCTTTGGTATAACTGCGGCTCCCTTCCATCAACATATCCATCATAAGATGCACGCCAATACCCTCTCGTGAAGCAGAAAGATAATCAGCTTCTTTAAATAAAAGATCGACGCTCAACAAAGGAAATTCACCATGCTTACAAAGCATCACCTTAAGATCATTATTAAGTGTAAAAACGCGATCTGGTTTAGGAAAAGCAAACTGCACAGGGCGTGGGTCCTCAAGCTTATGAACATAGGATGGCTCTTCAAGGGGCTGCGTACGCACATGCTTATTCAGTATCTTTTGATCTAACTCATCAGAGCGTTTTTTAATAGCATCGTGAAGAGCATGGCGATCAGCCGGAAGCGGTAAAACCTCAATTTGATTCATAAAAAATGGATCCAAATACGTTTTGGCAAATAATTGAATATCTTCAGAGGTTGCTTTAGCATAACGATTAACACGATCAAAAATATCTAACTCATCGCGTGTGGCAAAATACGATTGTAGCCACACATAGGTAAATTCTCTGTATGATTGTAACCGTTCAAAAAACACACGTCCCTTGATCCTCACCGCACGATCAAGTTCCTCATCAGAAACGCCATTTTCAATTAACCGACTCAGTTCTTGGACAACCAAACGGCGACATTCCTGCACCTTACCGCTCAACGGCTCAATTAAAATCAAAAATATTCCCGCCTCCATAAAATGAAATGCTTGCACAAAAACTGATGACGCTACTTTATGCTGATCAACCAAAACCTTGTACAACCGGCTCCCCTCACCATCCCCCAGCATAAACTCAGCCAAGGCAGGAACAACTTCGTTCCGCTCTTTAAGCCCGGGGATAACCCAATAAAAACCAAGCTGTTCCTTTTTCACATCCTCATACAAACGCGTTTGATGGGTCACCGCCTCAGGCAAAAGCGTAGGGAATTGCGGGATTGATGTGTCGTGATTTTCGATGTGTTCAAAATTCTTTTTGGCAAGCGCAATCGCCTCATCCATATCAAAA
>CAZBUZ010000176.1:0-1626 GCA_964495205.1 uncultured Pseudomonadota bacterium
GCGCCATCACAATCAAACCATGAGGGCCTGACAATAAAAATTTTGGATTCTCCAATTGACTTGCCTGCTGAAAAACAGTTTCATAATCAATAATCCCAGAATAAGTCGAAAGCCATTCTTCATGGATGCTTTCACCATCATTTTGCACAAAAAGCATCAGTTTGAAATGCGGTAATGTTTTACAACAGCGCTCAAGCAATGATTTTGCTAAAAAAAGTTCGTAAGACCTTATACCATAAACACAAAGAATTTTGCGTGGTAATGGCTTAAGTAATTCATGCTCCAAAAATGGTAAAAATGGCGCTATCCCAGTTCCACCGGCAATCAAAACAACATCATTGGCATCAACAGGCATCGTAAAAATCCCCAACGGAAGCATTAACCACACCGTTCGTCCAATCGCAAGCTCACGCTGCATGCGTGTTGTAAAAACACCTTTAACGCCGTATAAAATAGATATTGCTTCCTCATCAGGCCGCGACGCTATAGAAAAAGCACGCGACTCAGGCCAAAATCCATTCGTAGGATCATATTCATCCAAAGCTAATTGTAGAAATTGCCCAAGCTTGAATGGTGGATGCTTTTTTTCGGGTAAAAAAGTAACATAAAAAACATCTTCCGCATACGATTCAATATTAACAACGGTCGCTTTTATTTTTATAGGTCCACCCACGAAAAACTCCAACTAAACAAATCACGTTCGATTTTACCTTGACAGCCACTACCTCGAAACCTAACATAAGCAATGTAATATGTTGAGAAAATTTTTCTTGTAAAAAAAAAACAAGAAAGGAAAGTAGTGAAAAAAAACAACATTCCAGTGATGATTCTTGCTGGAGGGTTGGGAACACGGTTACGAGAAGAAACTGAATTTCGCCCCAAACCCATGATTCCCATCGGCGGTAAACCAATCCTCTGGCATATCATGAAAATTTATTCTAGTTACGGCTTTTATCGTTTCATTGTTTGTCTTGGCTACAAAGGGGAAATGATAAAAAATTATTTCCTCAACTATAGGCTAGAAGGCATCGACCTTACTATTAATACAAAAACCGGAAGCACCATCGAACACACCACCAATGAAGAAGAATGGGAAATCACGCTCGTCGACACGGGCATGAATTGTCTCACAGGCGGACGCATAGCACGCGCAGCAAAATACGTCGATACCAATACCTTTCTTTTAACGTATGGAGACGGACTTGCCGATGTTAATATAAAAGATCTTCTTCATTTTCATGAAGCACACGGCAAAATGGTCACCATTACTGGAGTAAACTTGCCCTCTCGCTTTGGCAACCTTGAGCTATCAGGAGACTCCGTCAAATCTTTTATCGAAAAAAAGAAAATCGAAGATGCTTGGATCAATGGCGGCTATATGGTGATGAATAAAGATTTTCTTCGCTATATATCCATCGACGCAGATTGCATTCTTGAGCAAAAACCGCTCAAAATGGCAGCACAAGATGGAGAACTCATGATGTACAAGCATTATGGTTTCTGGCAATGTATGGACACTTTACGTGAACATCAAAAGCTCGAAGAGTTATGGCAAAAAGGAGCCCCATGGAAAATGTGGATCGAAAAACCAAATTCGTATACACCGGCAACCATTGATGCATCACC